>JASFIX010000043.1:0-13513 GCA_050122435.1 Desulfobacterales bacterium | reverse complement strand
TCAAAATACCGGTAATAGCGAAAGAACTCGGTGTTAAATATGTGCTTGAAGGAAGCATTCGCAGATCTGGTGACGACGTTCGCATAAACGCACAACTGATTGATGCCGTTACCGATCATCATGTCTGGGCTGATCGTTTCGATGGCAAGAATGAAAATATATTTGCCCTGCAGGATAAAATTACAGAAAGAATTGTGTCCGCACTTGCGGTAAAATTATCCGCTGCAGAGCAAAAGGTAATGGCAGACAAAGGTACAGATAATATCGTTGCCTATGATACCTTTCTAAAAGGTATGAGTCACATGAGAAAATTTACACCAAAGGATTTGGTAAAGGCTATTGAATATTTTGAGAAGGCCATCGAATTGGACCCAAATTATAGTGAGGCATATGCTAATATAGCTCATACATATATGAGTGCTCTTAGCATTGGGAAAAAATTTTGGGATGAAAGTGGCAAAGGTTTCTCCCATTGTCGAGTATTGGCTCGTCACAATGCGGAAAAGGCAATGAAAAACCCGACCTCCAGAGGCTATCAGGTCATGGCACTTCTAGAATTATATAAACGTAATTTCGAAGAGGCAATTGACAATGCAGAACTCGCCGTATCTATTTCTCCCAATGACGCTGATGCCTTATATACATTAGGGAGAATAATGGTCTTGGTTGGGAAACCAGAAGAAGGTATGAAATATTATAAAAGGTCAATCATGTTAGATCCGTTGCACAAAAGCACAGATGGGATTGGATTTGCATATTTTGCCATGGGAGATTATGAACAAGCTGTGAAATATGGAGAAAAATACATTAAAGACTATCCAGAAAATTATGGGTATCGTGCCCTCCTCGCCGCAGCATATGCATTTCTAGGAGATGATGTTAAGGCCAAAAAAGCGTTTGAAGAATTTTACACATGATTTCCTATATGCCCTGGGGTCCAGGGCATGTATTACCTCTATCCATGCAAGGATTCAGAATTATTTGATCGTTCAATGGAAGGATTAATAAAAGCCGGATATAAAGGGAATCCCTCAAATTATTATAAGCTGAAGAAAGAAAATAAGCTGACCGGACAAGAAATTCAGGAACTAATATTTGGGAAAAAAATAGAAGGTACTTATTACACTCTACCATGGTCTATAACGACGAATAAAGATGGAGAATCTGAGTACGCAAATAAATTTTATGGTATTCATCAAGGGAAATCATGGATCGAAGGGGATACAGTATGTGGCCAATACGAATCACTCTTTGATGGGTTAAAGCATTGTTCAGATATTTACAGGGTTTCGGAAGGAGATAAGATCACATCGAACAAATATCTTTTATTAAATGATTTTATGTTATCAGTGTCCTCGATTAAAGAGTAGGATACTTCGTTATGAAATAGGGTGCATGTTTTTTCAACTAATTAACCATACCCTCTGGTATCTGTTCTCCGCTAAATAACCTCTGAACCTTTCAACGGCGATAACGGCCCTTTTTGCCTGTTATTCAGGAAATCAACCGCACAACATGCCTGAATCGCTGCGCCCAGGGGCATAACCTCCTCATTAAAATCAAAAAGCGGACTGTGAAGCGGGTGGGTGAAACCCAGGTCGGGATTTGCGGTTCCCAGGAGCCAGTGAACACCGGGAACCTTCTGATGGAAGTAGGCGACGTCTTCCCCGGTCATGCTGGGAGATTGCCGGTCGATGACCTTATCGACCGGCAGAATTTTGCCTGCGGAATCCTTGAATTCTGTCGTCAGCTCCGGATGGTTGAATACCGAGGGATATTGCATATTGAGCTCAAGGCGGTGCCTCCCCCCACTGGCCCGTGCTATGCCTCGGGCCATCTGGTCTAATTCACTGGCCAGGGCCTCACGCTTCTGCGGATCGAGCGTCCGAATGGAGCCGGTCAGGGTTACCTCTTCCGGAATAATGTTACTGGTCGTTCCCCCGTGAATCGCACAAAATGAAAGAATCGCCGGATCCTGAGGATCAATTTTCCGGGCAACGATGGTTTGACCCGCCTGAATGACCATTGCGGCCATGATGACCGGGTCGACACCTTCATGGGGGCTGGCCACGTGGCAGCCTTTGCCGATCAGTCTCAGAACAAATTCAGCCGATGAGATTGTGGCGAAACCTGATTTTACTGCAACCCTGCCCTCCGGCATATCGGGATTCAGGTGCAGTGAAAAGATGCCATCGACATCCGGATTTCTAAGGGCACCATCCGCTATCATGGGTCCGGCACCGCCGGGTGCCAGATCCTCGCTGGGCTGGAAGATGAACTTGGCGCTGCCCTTTAGCTCATCTGAAAACTTACAGAGCAAAGTGGCGGCTCCCAACAGGATGGCTGTGTGCCCGTCGTGACCGCAGCAGTGCGCAACACCGGGTGTGGCCGAGACATAGGGAACGGTATTTTTTTCTTCCATCGGAAGTGCATCCATGTCGGCACGCAAGGCAACATATTGTCCCGCTTCCCTTGCTGACAGTGTGGCGACAACGCCATGACCGCCGATACCGGTGCGCACATCGAGACCGAGATGCTTTAAATAGTCGGCGACAATGCGGGATGTTCGAACTTCTTGCGTTCCGAGTTCGGGGTGCTTATGGAGATCTCTGCGAATTTCACGCATCTGGTTTAGGAGATTCCCGGCTTCCTGCAAAAAGGGATGTTGTTTCACGATATGCAAATCTTTTTCTGTCCCACCTCGGCTCCCCTTGTGTTAAGGAATCTTCTCAATCCGGACGGGTATGGGTTTATTGAAGCCGGCCAACCCTTTTTTCAACTGCCTTTAGAATCTTACCGCTGCGCATCAGCTGTTTGACGGCGGCAATGTCGGTTGAAATGATTCGATCTTTATCCAGATGGGAAACCGTCTGTCGGATAGCCTCATAGGCGGCCAGCGTGCCTTCGCCCGGTTTCATGTTGGTAAACAAATCCAGCCCCTGGGCGGCACTCAGCAATTCAATGGCAATGACATCTTCGGTATTCTTAAGGATCTCCCGGCATTTGCGGGCGGAAATGGTTCCCATGGATACATGATCTTCCTTGTTGGCAGAGGTGGGAATGGAATCGATACTGGCCGGATGACAAAGTACTCTATTTTCCGAAACGAGTGCTGCGGCGGTGTATTGCGCGAGCATAAGTCCCGAATTCAGTCCGCCATCATCTACCAGAAATGCCGGCAGACCACTGAGCTTGGGATTGACAAGGCGCTCGATTCGCCGCTCTGAGATATCGGCAAGTTCGGCAACAGCCATGCCCAGAAAATCCATTGCCATGGCGACCGGCTGGCCGTGGAAGTTGCCGCCCAGTAAAAACTCTTCAGTGTCCGCAAAAACCAGCGGATTGTTGGTGGATGAATTCATTTCGGTTTCGATTACCCGCCGGCAATACCGGATGGCGTCCCGCGTGGCGCCGTGAACCTGGGGTGAACATCTCAGGGTATAAGCATCCTGGACGCGGCCGCAATCCTTGTGGGAAGTGATGATCTCGCTTTTATTTGTGATTCGAGCCATATTGTCAGCCGCTGCGGCCTGACCGGGATGGGGCCTCACCTGGTGGATCTTGGGATCAAATTCAGTGCGGCTGCCCATCAGCACCTCCAGGCTCATGGAGGCGGCAATGTCGGTTAATTTGGCCAGCAGACCGGCATCGTATACCCCCAGGCCCCCAATGGCGGTCATGACCTGGGTGCCGTTGACCAGCGCCAGGCCTTCACCGGCTTCAAGCTGCACTGGTTTCATACCGCACTTGCTCAATGCCTGCCGGCCGGACAGCCGCTGCCCTTTGAAAAAGGCTTCCCCCTGGCCGATAAGAACCAGGCTGAGGTGCGCTAACGGCGCCAGATCACCGCTGGCACCCACCGAGCCTTTTTCAGGAATAAGCGGACACACCCCCCAGTTCAAAAGTGCGACCAGGTGCTGTACGGTTGATAGTCGAATACCGGAATGCCCCCTGGCCAGGTCTTTTATCCGCAACGCCAGTATGGCCCTGACGGTTTCCTCGTCAAACGGCCTGCCGACACCGGCGGAATGGCTCATCAGTATGTTTTTTTGAAGGACCCGGGTGTCTGCTTTCGAAATAGCGACATCACTGAGGGCGCCAAATCCGGTGGTGATTCCGTATATTCGTTTTTCATCCTGTACCCAGCGGTCGATAAGATGGCGGCTTTTTTGAATCTGCTTTTCGGCATCGGCGGTCAATTGAACCTTAGCACCACTGCGTGCAATGGCGATCAGGTTCTCTATGGTCATCCCTTCCACACCAAGAAATATGGTTTTCATGACATCGGCCTCACTTTTACCTTTGGTTGGTTTGGCCCGTTGCCCGTTAACCCGTTAGCCGGTTATAAAATTGCTTGAAATTACAATAGACGGTTGGACAAAGCGTTGTCAAATATTACCTTGAAACGATTATCAATACAAGTTATCCTCCCAGCCATTAAACCTCAATTAAATGGTTTTTTCCCTTTTTGGTCCGGAAGATTAACACCTTCAGGTTTACAGACTTCAATAAAAATGAACACTTACACGAATAAGAGGCAGCGCTTTTGCCACGTCTTTAAAATTCCAAGCTTTATGGAACCGTGGCTGGATCGATTTTTTTACGCACCCGAATTTGATCTGGTTTTAATGCTTGCCGACCGACCCATGGGCCCGGAGGAAATCGCAGATCACATTGATGAGCAGGATAAAACGGAGTTAGGAGCAAACGTGCGGCCTTCTTTGGAACGCGCCTTAAAGCGCGGCATCATTAACCAACGCAGCGACGGCCGCTATGAACCCGCTAATTTTCGCACCCGCTACGATATCTGGGCCATGTTTGAGGGGTGGAAGGACATCCCTGAGTCAATTCGCGAGCAGCTTAACGACGCTGAGTTGGAATACTCTGAAAAGCACTACCTGGAAAGCGTCAACCGCATGAAAAAGGGTCAACCCAGAGATCCCTCCGAAATTTATGCCGAATATATCCTGCTGCATGAAAGCGAGGCCCTACTTGACAGCGTCGACCACATATATCTTCTTCCGTGCAATTGCAGATCCATGATGCAGCGCTGCGACCAAACAGTTTATACCTGTCTGAGATTCGACAATTATCGAAACCTTGGCTGGGAAATTTCTAGATCAAGAGCAAAGGAAATTATAAAAGCGGCCAACAAAAAAGGGCTTATGCAAACCGCCGAAGTGGCTTTAACCAAAGAGGGTTTCATTACCGGTGCTATCTGCAATTGCTGTTCAGACTGCTGCGTACATCCTGAGCTGGCCAAACGTTATGATGCCCAAAATATCTGGCCGCTGTCGCGCTATGTGGCGCGGCATTTAATGGATCAGTGCACTGCCTGTGGACGGTGTGTCAAGCGCTGTCCGTTTCAGGCGTTTACGGTTGAGAAAATTGAATCTGGCAGAAAAGACAATCCAAAACTGTCCACTAGAAAACACCAAAAAATTCATTTTAACAAAGATCTTTGTCGTGGGTGCGGTGTTTGTAGCACCACATGCCCTGAAGAGGCAATCGCGATGATTCCCCTTGAAACCTGCAATCAAACCCTTTCTTTGATAACGCGATTGGGGTGTGGGACCAAGCCTGCGACTTCAGAGGACAATTAGAATGCTTCTGGGATTACACACCTACAGCCTCTATTTACACGGCATCGGGCAACCCTGGGCCGACTTTAATCTTCCCTGGCCCAGGCAATTGAGCACTTTTGAACTTTTGGACCAAGCAGTTCGCTGGGGACTCGATGGGCTGCATCTCGATGACGGGGTTCTGGAAAATCTGGAGGAATCTTACCTGAAGGAGGTAAAGGCTGCCGCTGCAGAAAAAGGACTCTATCTGGAATACAATTTTTCCATGGATCTCGGCGGACAGGGGATTGGAATTCAGCATGATCTGGCAGAGGCTATCACAACAGCGCAAAATCTGGGCGCGGATATCGTCAAGGTCGGTATGGATTTAATACGCCCGCGACCGATAGCGGCCAGCCGTTTTCATCCCGATGTGATGGCGCAGCTTGAATTCGTTGCCTCCCGACTCAAACAAATGGCTCCGGCTGCCGAAGCGGCCGGCGTCAAAATTGCGGTAGAAAATCATTGTGACACTTTTTCAGCAGAGATCCTCTGGCTGTTGGACAAAGTAGACCACCCGCTGGTAGGTGCCTGCATCGATACAGTTAACGCCTTGATGGTCATGGAAGATCCGATGGAGGCGGTTGAAAACCTGGCTCCGCGTGCTTTTACGAATCATTTCCGAGACGACCGCATCGAATTTAAGCGTTATGGATTTAAGCTTACTGGTACCGCCGTCGGCGACGGCGACATTGACATAAGGCGCGCCTATGAAATCATCAAAACCAAATCATCCATGAATCGAATTAATATCGAAACCGAGATGGAAATTCCACTTGACGATATGCGAACAGCCCTGAGAATGGAAAAAGAGACTGTCGAGCGAAGCATTCAATATTGTCGGAAAGTTTTAGGAATAACGAAAGATAACCAGCGCTAAGGAAAAAGTACAATGATAGATAATACGAGTATTTCAAAGGCAATGACAATTAAACTGGATGACCTGTTTGATGACTTGCCACCGATGCCGCAATTTGCCGATGGGATCCGCCGGGCGCCCAGCCGACAATTTACCCTGAGCTTAAATGATACCCAGCTGGCCCTGAAAAACGCCCTGCGCTATGTTCCTGAACGCTGGCATCAGCAGCTGGCGCCCGAATTTCTGGAAGAACTGCTTACCCGTGGAAGGATATACGGCTACCGCTTCCGACCCGAGGGGCATATCAAAGGCCGGCCGATCGATGAATACCGCAGCCGCTGTATCGAGGGCCAGGCTTTTCAGGTCATGATCGACAACAATCTGAACTTTGATGTGGCGCTGTATCCATACGAACTGGTCACTTACGGAGAAACCGGTCAGGTCTGTCAAAATTGGATGCAATATCACCTGATAAAAAAATACCTGGAAGCGCTCAGCCGGGAGCAAACCCTGGTTGTGGAGTCCGGCCATCCCCTGGGGCTGTTCAAGTCATCGCCGAAGGCACCCCGGGCGATCGTCACCAACGGCCTGATGGTGGGGCGTTTTGACGATCCGCAAAACTGGAATCGGGCCGCGGCCTTAGGGGTTTCCAACTACGGCCAGATGACGGCCGGGGGCTGGATGTACATCGGACCCCAGGGAATCGTGCACGGAACCTACAGTACCATCTTGAATGCCGGTCGGGACAAACTCGGCATCCCGGCCGATCAGGATTTGACAGGGCGATTATTCGTCACCTCCGGTCTCGGGGGCATGAGCGGTGCCCAGGGCAAGGCCATCGAAATTGCCAACGGGGTGGGCATTATCGCGGAAGTCGATTATTCCCGCATTCAGACTCGCCTGGATCAGGGGTGGATTGGACAGGCGATTGATGATCCGGCCGAAGCGTTCAAAATTGCCGTGGAACATCAGCAGCAAAAAAAGAGTGCTGCCATCGCTTTTTACGGCAATGTGGTCGACCTGCTGGAATACGCGGTCAACAACAATGTGCAGATCGATCTTTTATCGGATCAAACCTCTTGCCATGCGGTTTATGAGGGCGGTTATTGCCCCCAGGGAATCTCATTTAAAGAAAGGACCGAATTGCTCCAATCCGGCCATGCCGGTTTTAAAGAAATGGTCGATACCACCCTGCGGCGTCATTACGAACTTATCAAAGCTTTGACCGAGCGCGGCACCTATTTTTTTGATTACGGCAACAGTTTCTTAAAAGCCGTCTTTGATGCCGGTGTCAATGAAATTTGCAAAAACGGTAAAGATCCCATAGACGGTTTTATCTTCCAGTCTTACGTCGAAGATATTATGGGCCCGATTCTGTTCGACTATGGGTACGGCCCATTTCGCTGGGTATGTCTGAGCGGCAAGGCAGAAGATTTGAAGAAAACCGATCAGGCGGCCATGGAATGCATCGATCCGCAAAGACGATTCCAAGATCGAGACAACTACGTATGGATTCGGGATGCTGAGAAAAACAGGCTGGTGGTGGGCACCAAAGCCCGGATTTTGTATCAGGACGCCATGGGGCGCTTGAATATCGCCTTGAAATTTAATGAGCTGGTGCGCGAGGGTAAGATCGGACCGGTGATGCTGGGTAGGGACCATCATGATACTGGAGGCACGGATTCGCCTTTCAGGGAAACCGCCAACATAAAAGACGGCAGCAATATCACAGCTGATATGGCAATCCAGTGCTATGCCGGCAATGCCGCCCGGGGCATGAGTCTGGTGGCCCTGCACAACGGCGGCGGCGTGGGTATCAGCAATGCCATCAACGGTGGTTTCGGGCTGGTTCTGGACGGCAGCAAGCGGGTCGATGCGGTCATCCGCCGCGCGATTCCCTGGGATGTAATGGGCGGCGTTGCCCGGCGCGCCTGGGCGCGTAATGAAAATTCGATCGAGACCAGCATCCAGTATAACCTGATGCGTAAAGGATCGGACCACATCACGATACCCTATATCGCCGATGACAAAATGGTGAAGGAGCTGGTAACCAAAGCATTTTCTGATCTTGAGAAATAATTCACCGCAGAGACGCAGAGATCGCAGAGATTTCTTTTAATTAAAATATTTTCTTTGCGACCTTTGCGCCTCTGCGCCTCTGCGGTGAAAAACTTATATTCAGGAGAACGACATGGCTAAAATGAAAAAAATCATCGAATGCGTGCCCAATTTCAGTGAAGGCCGCAATCCGGAAAACATCGAAAAAATTGTCGAGCCCTTTCGTGGAAAAAAAGACGTTAAACTTCTCGACTATCAAACAGATGAGGATCACAATCGGATGGTCGTTACCGTGGTCGGAGAACCGAATGGACTGAAAGCAGCCGTTATCGAGGCGATGGGCTGTGCCATCGATGTCATCGATATGCGCACCCACCGGGGCCAGCATCCGCGAATGGGCGCCACCGACGTGGTTCCGTTTATTCCGATTAAAAATGTCAGCGTGGAAGAAGCGGTTGCGTTTTCCAAAGAAGTCGCAAAAGAAACGGCTAAAACGTATTCCCTGCCGATCTATCTTTATGAAAAATCGGCCAGCCGGCAGGAAAGACAGAATCTGGCCAACATCCGCAAAGGCCAGTTTGAAGCCATGGCTGAAAAAATCAAACAGCCGGAATGGAAACCGGACTTCGGTCCTCAAGAAATTCATCCCAGTGCCGGCGTGACGGCCATGGGCGCCAGAATGCCGCTGGTTGCCTACAATGTTAATCTGGACAGTAACGACATGGAGATTGCCAACGACATTGCCAGAAAAGTGCGGCACATCAGCGGCGGCCTGCGGTACTGCAAGGGAATCGGCATTGAATTAAAAGACCTGGGACAGGTGCAGGTATCGATGAATATGACCGATTACACCCAGACAGCCCTATACCGGGTCTTTGAACTTATCAAAATCGAAGCCCGGCGCTACGGCGTTAATGTCGTCGGCAGTGAAATTGTCGGTCTGGTTCCCATGGAAGCGCTGATAGATACGGCCGCCTTTTATCTGGGCCTGGAGGATTTTTCGATGGAGCAGGTGTTGGAAACAAGGATCTGGGAGTAAAGCTGAGCGTTGACCGAACGACTGGTGAATTCACCGCAGAGGCGCAGAGGGCGCAAAGAAATATTTCTTTTTAGAAAATAAAACTGCTCTGCGAACTCTGCGTCTTTGCGGTGAAAGGAAGGGAAAGCAATGAACGGAAACATGTTAATTAAAAATGCTGCCGAACTGGTGACCTGCAGCGGGGCTAGCGCCAAAAAGGGCCAAGAAATGGCCGATCTGCACATCATTAAAGATGGCGCTGTCATCATAAAAGAAGGCGAAATCGAGGCTGTCGGCCAAACCGGAGATATTGAGAAGCAGTTTAAAAAAATCAACGCTGAGCATTCCGATTTTGATATCATCGATGCCCGGGACAAAGCTGTTTTGCCGGGATTTGTCGATTCGCACACCCATCTGGTGTTTGGCGGTTACCGGGCCGAAGAGTTTTCCTGGCGCTTGCGCGGCGACAGTTACATGGAAATTATGCAGCGCGGCGGCGGGATAGTGAATACGGTAAACGCCACCCGCCAGGCTTCGACTGAGGAATTGTTAGAATCCGGCATCAGACGACTGAATTCCATGCTGTCATTTGGCGTTACCACCGTGGAAGGCAAAAGCGGATATGGCCTGGATCGCGAGACCGAAATCAAACAACTGGAAGTGATGGCCCGCCTCAACCAGATTCACTACCTTGATGTGGTGCCGACTTTTCTGGGCGCTCATGCGATTCCGCAAGACTATAAAGACAAACAGGATGCGTTCATTGATTTTATGGCCAGCGACGTTCTGCCCCGGGTGGCCGATCAAGATCTGGCGGAATTTTGTGATATTTTCTGTGAAAAAGGCGTCTTTTCGGTTGAACAATCCAGACGACTGCTGACCCGGGCAAAGGAACTGGGCCTCAAGTTAAAATTGCATGCCGATGAAATTGTACAATTGGGCGGAGCCGAACTGGCAGCGGAGCTGGAGGCCGTATCGGCGGATCATTTGCTGCAGGCATCCGACCAGGGCATTAAAGACATGGCGGCCGCCGGTGTCGTGGCTACCCTGCTCCCGGCCACCGCTTTCAGCCTTAAAGAACCCTACGCCAATGGTCGTAAAATGATAGATTCAAATTGTGCCGTAGCACTGGCAACCGATTTTAATCCGGGTAGCTGTTTTACGGAATCCATCCCGCTGGTGTTTGCGCTGGCAACGCTTTATATGAACATTTCCACGGAAGAAGCCATTAGTGCTTTGACCATTAACGGCGCCGCCGCCCTCGATCGGGCGGATCGAATCGGCAGCATCGATAAAGGCAAAAAGGGTGATCTGGTCATTTTAGAATTTCCGTCCTACACCTACATCCCCTACCATCTGGGCGTCAGCACCGTCGAAAAAGTGATCAAACAGGGAAATCTGGTTTTTGATAAAGAAAAAGGAGGAATCATTCATTGCTAAAAGACTTAACCATAACCGAATTCTTAGAACAGACAGCTTCGGCAGAACCGCTGCCCGGCGGGGGCTGCACCGCGGCTTTAAACGCTGCCCTGGCGGCAAGCCTCACAGAAATGGTGGCCAATTTAACCATCGGCCGCAAAGAATTTCAGTCCGTTGAAGATGAAATGAAAACAATCGCGAAGGCCGCAGCAGATTTGAGAAAAAAGTTGCAGAACGATATCGACAACGATGCACAGGCTTACCAGGAAGTGCTGGCAGCCTTTAAACTTCCTAAAAACACGGACGGCGAAAAAAAGCAGCGCCTCCACACTATTCAGCAAGCCTTTAAAACCGCCGCAACGGTTCCGCTAGGTGTGGCCAGGGAAACATTAAAAATAATGGATCTGGCATCCCGGGCAATTACGGCCGGTAATCCAAATGCCGTTACCGATGGTGCGGTGGCTGTTCTGGCTGCGCGAACGGCAGCCCTGGCAGCCGCATACAATGTAAAGATAAACTTAAGCGCCATTAAAGATACGCAATTTGTGGATGAACTCGTAAGGGAAATCGAAGAACTTGAAAGTCAGGTGATCAAGAAAGAGAAAGAGATTCTGGCACAGGTTAAGATCTAAATGTTTCTAAACCATTTGCCGTATTGTATCCCAACGATTATTTCAGGTACGCCTGCTTTCAGTTCCAACCGGACAGGGAACTTGAAAACACCTGACCCATCAATTAATCTGCTCTATAATTAGATTTAACAACAACGCTACCATCAAGTTCGATCCAGCATGTGTACCTCGCATGGCTTTTAGGGCTGTAAATCATTAACCCTTGTTCAGCCTTTTGGTTATCACCGGACTCGAAGTACCGCAAATATTCACTGGCCTGTATCACATCAATCACTTCCTGTTTGCTTTGACCCGCTTTGATTTGACTGCATACCTGTTGAATTTCCTTAACTGAAGCAATCCAGACATAAACCAGATACCCGATCCATATTAGGATCACCACCACTATAAATTTGGCGATTTTCATAAATAAAATATAACGCTGCGACGGCTCAGTTTGCACCACCGGGTTGGGATGGTAGGGCGAGGTCGCACTTGTAAATGAAGAAATATATGGCAATTTGAATGCTTCCAAGTAAAAATAAAAATATCGCCATGTAAAATAAGATTTTTACGGCAGAACCGGTCGTACGGCGCCAGCGTATCTCATCTTGCGATGCCAATCTGACGAGCTCCCTTACCTTCTCGTTTGAAAGGGCAGATGATTTTCCGTAATGCTTTGAATCCTGGATCTGTTGCAACTTATCATGTATACGAAATGAAGCCATATGTCCTATGAATTGAGAGTGCAGGAAGCAAAAAAGCGCAAACAAAACCAGTATAATGGCAATAACAAAAAAACCTGTAAACGCTTTATGTTTCATGGGGTGTTCCCTCCGCCTGATAATAAAGCGGCTTTATGCTTTTTCCTTATCAATCCAAGAGCGATAAGTATGATAAAACCCAAAATGCCGCTCAACCCACAAATCAAATCCAGCTGATCGAGTGTAATGATACCGTAGAGTCCATTTTTGCCGATAAAGGGTGCAAGTGGTTTAATGTCATAATGCATAATGCTGTCCAGCAACACATGGCTGTAAGCACCCAAAGCCGCTCCCAA
Source organism: Desulfobacterales bacterium (assembly GCA_050122435.1). Lineage (GTDB taxonomy): Bacteria > Desulfobacterota > Desulfobacteria > Desulfobacterales > JAHEIW01 > JAHEIW01. The sequence goes on along the minus strand of JASFIX010000043.1, from coordinate 867 downwards.
AGCTGCAGATTTAAGGGAAATCACGGGCTCCACGAACAACCATTTTTTTTGTCTGGGGCTTGAATGGTTGTTCCATTTTCTCAGGAGCCATTGACAAATCGGCCGACCGATTAAGACGCTGATCACCGCGATAAGGGTGGCTCCCAGATAGGTGTGTAAATGACGATGCATATGCCAGTCATTTTGGGCAAAATAATAAAGGGCCTCCAGATCGATTAAAATTTGCGTGAAGGCAAAGATGGTAAAACTGACATGCCTGGGCGCAAAGGATTTAAGCGCGAGACCGGGACCCAGATGAAATGGAGTAACTGGCATAATTTCCTTTCCGAACTACCGCTTAGATTCCCTGCTACTGTTGAAAGTATTTAGCGTGCAAAATGCCAGGCTGGAATGCGATTGGAAACTAGAGTTGAATTGTGCAACGGAAGATATCTGGCGTGAAATGTGTGTTTTTCTCATTCTCTTGAAGCGTTCGCGTTCCGATAAATAGGCCAATAGAGCAAAACTGGTGGCCGCGACGGCAATTGAGAAAATAATCGCTGCCAGAATTTTTTGTGTGCGATTTCCTCTGAAAATAGGAGGAAGAAATCATCTTCAGGAATAAGACACTCATAATTTTTGATCCATCCAAAGCCGCCTCTTTTGGTAAAGCTAACATCCGTCGCACTGGGCGGCAGCCAATCGACGGAGTCTAAATGCTCTCCGGTTTTGATTTCGTGCGGAAGAAAAGCAGACCAAAAAAGTACCATAAAAGCTACCGGAATAGCGATAACAACAATGATGAGGGCTCTACCCAAAACCTTCCGTATTTTTTGTCTGCTGTTGGTACGATGATTGTTTCTCAAACCCCACTGGAGCATTTGTTTT
>JASFIX010000042.1:0-13969 GCA_050122435.1 Desulfobacterales bacterium | reverse complement strand
CCCGGCTCATTACCACCAGGGGCAACAATGATAGGCTGCCGATGGCAAATCGAATGCCGTTAAAGGTAAACGGCCCGACATAGTCCATTCCCACCCGCTGGGCGACAAAGGCAAATCCCCAGATGATGGCGGTGGTCAGCAGCAGCGCATCTGATTTTACGGTTAGGCCTTTCATAAATGGGCACCATACTTTCTGCCCAATTCGGAGTCAAATAAAAATGGTTGATAAATATAAATTCGCAGAATAAATTGATCCCAAAGTTTGCCGGAGTCTCAGCGGTAAATAAAAAAAATTATCTCTGCGTTCTCTGCGCCTCTGTGTGAGATATTTATAAGGAGGACTCTATAATGAACCTGGCCAAATTTCCCCGCCGCCGCTATACCGAAGGAAGGACCCCGATTGAAAAACTTACGCGACTTTCAGCAGAACTGGGTGGACCCACTATTTACATAAAAAGAGACGACTTGCTGGGGCTTGCCGGAGGGGGCAATAAAACCCGCAAGCTGGAATTTCTGGTGGCCGAGGCATTGGGCCAGGACGCCGACACGCTGATTACCTGCGGTGCGGTACAATCTAACCATTGCCGTTTGACACTGGCAGCCGCCGTTAAAGAAGGACTCAAATGCAGGCTGGTTCTGGAAGAGCGGGTCTCCGGCAGTTATAATCCGCAATCGGGCGGAAACAACTTTTTATTCCAGCTTATGGGTGTCGAAAAAATCAGCGTCGCCCCCGGCGGTTCGGACATGATGGCCGCAATGCAGGTAGTTGCCGACGAGGTCGCCGGTAAAGGCCGCAAAGCCTATATCATTCCCGGCGGCGGGTCCAATCCGTTGGGTGCGACCGGCTATGTGGCCTGCGCGGAAGAAATCCTGACGCAGACCTTTGACCTGGGCATCAACATCGATCGAATCATCTGCGCCAGCGGCAGCGCCGGCACCCATGCGGGACTGGTCACCGGCTTTTACGGAAATAACAGCAATATCCCGGTGATCGGCATCAACGTCAGCCGGCCGAAAGATGATCAGGAAGCATTGGTATATGATCTCGTGCAAAGAACAGCCAATCATGTCGGCCTATATTCAGATATTCCCAGGGAAGCAGTGGTTTGTTTTGATGGGTATGTTGGGCCCGGCTATTCGCTGCCGACACCTGAAATGGCAGAAGCTGTACGAATGCTTGCTCGTTTGGAAGGCGTTCTAATCGACCCGGTTTACACCGGCAAGGCCATGGCCGGGCTCATTGACCTGGTGCGCAAAGGCGCCTTCAACAAAAATGAAAACCTGCTTTTTGTCCACACCGGTGGTTCACCGGCATTGTATGTGTATATGCAGGATATACTTGGGTAGATAAGGTACAGGGTTCAAGGTTTAAGGTTTAAAGGTTGGGGTCACATTGGGTTTTAGTGTTCCCTCCTTCGCCCTAAGGGCTACGGCGGGCAAGCAGGTGTCAGGTGTTAGCTTCTTGGCCACTGGCTCCTCGCTTCTTGCTTCGACTCGGCTGCCTTCGACATGAGCTCAGGCCGAATGTAGCTCGTCGCTGGCTGGCCAAGAACCGGAGACCAGAAGCCAGTAGCCAGAAGTATAGGGTATAAGGAAAAAGGCGAGGCCGGCGGGTCTGAGGTAAAAAAATTGTATGAAAGAAAAAGTCATTGGCATATTGGGCGGCATGGGCCCTGAGGCAACACTGGATTGCTATTCCAAGATCATCTCAAGCACGCCGGCTAAAACGGATCAGGAACACCTGCGGGTGATCATCGATTCCAACCCTAAGGTCCCGGACCGCACCGCCGCCATCATCGCCCAGGGCGAATCACCGGTGCCCATCCTGGTGGCCGGATGCCATGCCCTGCAACAGGCCGGGGCTGATTTTATCATTATCCCCTGCGTGTCGGCCCATTTCTTTCTGGATGAAATCCAGCAACAGATCGCGCTTCCCATCCTGTCGATCTTTGATGTCGTGGCCGAAAACATCAGCAGCGACCATCCGCAGATCAAAACCGTCGGGCTGATGGGCACTACCGGGACCATCAATGGCGGCCTGTTTCAGAAACGCCTGGCGGTCGAAGGTATTGAAACCCTTGTCGTCGATAAAATCCACCAGTCTAAAGTAATGGAAGCTATCTACGATATCAAAAATTCTCAGCCAGCCCGTACCAGAGCGCAAATTGTATCGGATTTGACCACCGCCGCCGATGACCTCATATCAAAGGGCGCGCAAGGAATCATTGCCGGCTGCACCGAGATCCCGCTGGCTTTAAAGCAGAAACACCTGTCTGTGCCCTACTTCGATGGGTTAACCATACTGGCCCGCGCCGCCATCCTCAAAGCCGGTCTGACGCCCATTCCCTGCGACATGTCTTGACTTGTAGCTTAATTCCAGATTATCCTTGCTTTCCACTCTATCTACCCGTTAGAATCCAGAATGCAAAACATTGGGGCGTTTTTCATATTTGTAGAGATGCGTCGAATATCTTAATACCTGAATTGAGCACGAGTCCACCAGAGGCGGATAAATTGGAGGCTTTCATATGCAAAATTCAGGCAGGTGATGTTATGGCTAGCGCAATCTTGATGGCCGGATATAAAAACAAAATGGAGGTAAAACGCTACAGCAAGATCGTTGCAGAGCATTACGGTGAGAAATTCATTGAGGTCGGTTACCGGCCTTTAAGAGAATTTAAAACAACCAAAGACGGTAAAGTAGAAAAAAAACCCATTATTCAGTTTACACTTGAAAAGCTTTTTGCATGTGATTTGATTGACGAAATTATCATCGTCGGCCATCAGATGCTACTGGAGCAACGCCTGGGAAGGTTTATTGAAAAATTTGAAAAACCATGCCGCTTGATTAATCAGAATTCGCCCATTGATCCGGAGGTTGTCAAGCGGTTCAACATCATCAAGCGCAAAGTAAAATACAATACCATTGCGGGCAATTTAATCAAAGGATACGCCGCCACCAATGCCTGCAAGAATAAAGCGCATGCGTTGTTTGTTGCCTCGGATTCCCCTTTGACGACGGGAGAATTCATTGAGCATTTTCTGGCGGCTGCCCAAAAATATCAAAACCAGGCTGCCATACTTTTCCCGGCGATACTCATTGATGCCGAGAAGGACAAATTGGAAAGATACCCACTTAAGCTTAAGAATGACACAGAGATTGATTTGCCCGGTTTTAGAGATATTTATGGCCGGCAGGGATTCAGGCTTTCTTCTTTGATGTTTGCCAACCCTCATTTGTTCGATATCAATACCGCCAACACGGCATACAGCCTGCGCAAAGCGCTGAATCCCAACGTGCAGCTGAGACTGTTTAAAATAACGCGCAATTTAGGCTATCCGAATGTCTATTCTAAATATTTCATCAGGAAGGATTTAAGTATCAAAGAAGTTGAAAACATCACATCTGCATTCTTTAACGGCAAGCTCAAGTTAATTCCAATGACCGGAGAAGAATCAACATACGACTATGACGGTACTGATTTTGAATATCGAATGATTAACAAACTGCTCCAGATTGATAATGAATAAAGGATAGATGATTTTTCGTTTCTAAAAATATCTTTAAGAATAAATGAATTCAAACAGTCATATTGCGGCATTTTTTGATTTTGATGAAACCCTGCTGGATGTGGAAAGCGGCAGATTGGGCATCCAATGGCTCTGGGACAGACGTCTGGTACCCTTAGGCTATATTTTTAAAATACTGGCGGCCAATTTTCTTTATCAGCGGCGGCGGCTTTCAGACGAGCGCATGGTCAAAATTTTGTTGACCTTCTATCGCAAAAAACGCCTGGCCGACTTTCAAAAAGGCGCGGATAATTTTTACAAATCTTATTTAAAACCCCATCTGGCGCCCCGCATCCTTTCACGGGTTCATTTCCATAAGAAAGAAGGTCATCTGCTGGTATTGATCTCCGGCTCGGTCCGGTATCTGCTCGAGCCCGTCGTCAGGGATCTTGAATTTGATCATCTGCTGTGCACCGACCTGGAAGTTGACAAAAACGGACTGATGACCGGAAAGCCGGCAGACCTGGTGTGTGTGGACCACAACAAAAAAATTCTGACCCTAAAGCTGGCGCAAAAGCTCGAATTGGATCTTGAAAAATCCTACGCATACGGCAATCATCATTCCGACCTTCCACTGCTGGAGACCGTCGGCAACCCGCACGTGGTCGAACCCAATAGCATTCTTAAAAAAATCGCTCACCAGAGATCCTGGCCGATACTGGGCTATCGATAATTAAAACCCGCCTCAAAAATGTCTTTTGGCCCAATATCTTTGTTGATGCCTCGCCGCGATCTTGAGCCAAAATCCTATTTTTGAGACGGGTTTAGAATCGAATCTCAAAAACGGTGCAATTTTTTTTGCGGTGTAAACATCCCTTTAAGTTGAATAATACTCTGATTTAGTTACGATTACTAAAAGCCGTAAAAAAAGTCGTCAACTTTTGTTGCGTATTTTTTATTCCTTCCTCTGCGATTAGCTTCATCCCCTGTCCAGCCTAATTAATCATTTCTTGCGCTAAATTTAATCTTTTGTCGAAAAATACAACTGGCTGAAATGATGTAATTAAAATACCGCATCCCCAGGCGGATCGCATTTGTTCGGCCTCAAATTAAACCTCACAAGACGTTTCTAAATACATTTCTGGCATGCCGGTTGCTCTATACGCTAGCTAAAAAAGAAAGGGAGGGCGGGGAAATGAAATATTACATGGCAAGTTATGGCGGCTCGGTTAAAGATGGAATGAACTACAAAGAACAGGGCAGCGGCAGTGATTTATATCTTCATTTTCCGGAATTGCGAAAAATTATCAATCGCTACCCTTTCAAAACTATCGACTTCAGGCTCACAAACGGTGATCGGCTTCGAGTTTACGATATTGGCAAAACAAATTGCATGTCGTCAAACTCGTAAAACAGGTTCTTATTCTGAGGAAAAGCCAACCAAAAGTATTACCGGAAGCGGAGGATAAAAATGGAAAAGATGAGTTCAAAAAAATACTGCGTAGGAATTGATATCGGCTCGGTCAGTCTGAACTGCATTGTTATCGACAAGAACAAGGATATTGTTTTTGAATCTGCCTATAAACGTCACTTTGGAAAAATTGATGAAACAATTCTAAGCCTGGTCGAGGAATTGTTTGAGAAATTTGGGCAAAAGCGGATTCAATCCATTTCCTTTACAGGCAGTCACGGCAAAAAGCTGGCTGAAAGACTGGATGTCTTTTATGAGTTTGAAACCATCAGTCAGGTATTGGGCGTCCTTCACCTGATTCCGGATGCGAAGAGCCTTATCTGCATGGGGGGCCAGGATACAGCTTTACTTCAAATTCATCACGGCGGAGACAGATGGGAGCTGGAAAGCTTTAATGCCAACGGGCCCTGTGCTTCGGGAACCGGGTCCTTTCTTGACCAACAGGCAGAACGCCTGGCGACCGCCTTGTATGAAAAGAACAGGGAAACGTCTCAAAATCATATTGATAAAATCTTAAATGACTTTATCCATCTGGGTCTCAAAAGCGAAAAACCCGCCAATGTGGCCTGCCGTTGCACCGTCTTTACCAAATCCGACATGATTCATCTTCAGAATAAGGGCGAAAAGCTTGAAGATATCATTTACGGGCTGCATGTCGGTAATGCCAGAAACTATGTCAGCACGATTGTCGGCAACCAGATGCTTGAGGATCCGATCATATTTGTGGGCGGGTTGTCAAAAAATGAATTACAGGTAAAAGCGTTTAAGGCCTACTATCCGAACCTGATCATCCCGCCGCATAACACCTCCACCGGCGCGCTCGGCGTTGCCCTAAAAGCTTTGGAGTTAAAAAAGAAAGATAGCTTTGATCTTGGCGACCTGAAAAAAGCGAATCTTAGCGGAGATATTGATGTGCCCAAGGCCGCCCGGCTGGTCTTGAAAAAGACGAAACTACCGAATCCCCAGACATCCCGCAGAAAATTTCTGGCCATCAAAACCGGGGCCTATCTCGGTATCGATATTGGCTCGACAACCACCAAATATGCCTTGATAGACGGAAACCATCATTTAATCCACAAAAGCTATGTGCACACCCAGGGAAAACCGATCGAGGTGACCCAGAAACTTTTAAAACACATCGTGGACGAGCTGGGAGATAAAGTCGAGATCATGGGAGTGGCCACCACCGGCTCGGGGAGATATGTGGTCGGCGATTTTTTAAATGTGGATTTGACCATCGACGAAATCACCGCCCATGCCAGAGGGGCGGTCGAAATAGATCCCGAAGTAGACACCATTTTCGAAATCGGCGGCCAGGATTCAAAATACATTTCGCTGGTCAACGCCAATCCCCTTGATTTCGACATGAACAAAGTTTGTGCCGCCGGCACCGGCAGCTTCCTGCACGAGCTCGCCAATAAATATGGCATCAATATTGTCGGTGAATTTCAGGATATTGCCCTTTCTGCCAAAACGCCGGTCAAACTCACCGATCGGTGCACCGTTTTTATGGAATCCGACCTGGTCTCCTATTACCAGAAAGGCGCTTCGCGTGAAGATCTGATGGCCGGCCTTTGCTATGCCATTGTGCATAACTATCTGAACCGGGTTGTCGGCAAGCGAAAGATCGGGCGGCGGATTATGTTTTTGGGAGGTCCTTCTTTAAACAAAGGCGTTGTAGCGGCCTTTGAAAATGTTCTGGGATGTGACTTGCTGGTTCCGCTTCACAGAGAGGTCCTGGGAGCTTACGGAGCGGCCATCTGCGTTCAGCAAAAAATGCAAACCGAAGGCAGAGACCGCAGCGCCTTCAGAGGAATGCACAGCGCAATTCATGATCGCATGAACTTCAAGGAGAAAGTGTGCCGCGTTGATCCCAATTGTCATAACCAGTGCAAGCTCAAAATCTATCAATTTGACCATCGGCGAAGTGTCTGGGGCGGCGAATGCGGCCGCTACGAGCTGGCACGAAACCATAACCAAGGAAAAGACGATTTTTTTAAACTCCGGCGGATGCTGTGGGAGACCCACATGGCCGGTGTTTACAACGAACTTGAAGATCACCCGTTGATGGAAATTGAGGGTCGCCCGACAATTGGGATGCAGCGCGCACTTTACGGCCATCACACGGCAATCTTATGGGCGCATTTTTTTGACCGCCTTGGATACCGCCTGGTGCTCACCCCTCCTACCAGTGCCCATATATCCACTAAGGGGGTAGAAAAGGCGATCGACGGTGTTTGTTACCCCATCAAGGTCTCCTATGGCCACATCGAGCAACTGGCGGGCAACACAAGATATCTTTTTATTCCGACCCTGACCAAAATGCCGACACCAAAGCCGTCTGAGACCGGATGGTACTGCCCCATGGTTCAGAGCAACTCGCACATGGCCCGCATGGCTTTCGGTCTGGACCGGGCATCGATCCTGAACCCGGTCATAAATCTGAAATACGATCCTACCACTCTTGCCGGGGAAATATACCGGCAAATGGGGGCCAGGCTGGGTGTATCCAAAAAATTAATACAAAAATCTTTGTCCCATGCAATTGAACGGCAGCGGCAATCTGTGGCGGACATGCATCAACAGGGAAGTAAAATTCTTCGAAAATTGGATTCCGCTGAACCCATCATGGTGGTTACCGGTCGTCCCTATAATCTTTACGACGACAGGTTGAATCTAAGACTCGGGCAAAACCTGGCCAAGCTTGGCATCGCAGCCTTACCCATGGATTTTATCGACGTCGGCGCGGTGGACCTGACGGAATTTCCCGCAATGTTCTGGGGTTTGGGTGCCCAAATCCTCAAAACCGCCAAGATCGTGGCCAAAAGCTCAAATTATTTCGGCCTGCATCTGACCAATTTCGGCTGTGGTGCGGATTCGTTTGTTGAGCATTTTTATAAATCCATCATGGGAGATAAAGCTTATTTAATCCTCGAGTTAGATGAGCACAGTGCCGCCGCCGGTGTCATGACACGACTTGAAGCTTATAAAAACGTAATCGAAAACAGCATGCAAGCGTCTCAACTCGTAACCCAATTCCAAAAGGTCCATTCACACAAGAGGTAAAAAAAAATGAAACCAAAATATCAACACAATTTCGATTCGTCCACAAACCGCATCGGCAAGTTTCATCTTCGGAATAAGACCGTTCTGATCCCCGAGATGAACCGTATCGCCGCTCACCTGATTGCGGCAACCTTCAGAAGTTTTGGCAGCAATGCAAGGGTGCTGAAAACTTACCATGGTCTTGATCTGGGCAAAAAGTACACTTCCGGCAAGGAATGCTTCCCCTGTCAGGTTACCCTGGGAGACATTCTGCTTTTCCTTAAAACCGAGCAAGAGAAACTGGGGGCCGCTTTTGATCCGGAAAATTATTTGTATTTTTTGCCGGAGTCCGACGGGCCCTGTCGATTCGGCATGTACAATAAGTTCCAGCGCATGGTGCTGGATTCTTTTCCTGGACTCAACCGGGTCAGAATCGTTTCGATCACTGCCAAAGACGGTTATTCACTTGAAGGGGTAATCGAACCGGAACGGCTGCTGGATTTCAGAAAGGCAAGCTATATCGCCGTGGTCGTGGCCGACATCATGGAACGGCTTCTGTGGCGCATCAGGCCCTATGAAACCCGGAAGGGCATCACGGATGAATTTATGGAAAAATCCATGCGGCATATGGAATCAATTTTTGAAACCCACGCAGTCGTCAACGATTTTAACACGATACTCGCTGAACTCGAAGAAATTACCAAAAATGGAAAAACCCTGATTGATCCTGCGATTCCAACCAAACCGCTGATCGGAATTGTAGGTGAAATCTTTTTACGAATGCACGTTCAATCCAATCAGGATGTTATCCGGGTTCTTGAAAGGCACGGTGCCGAAGTCGTTAATTCCTCACTGGCCGAATGGGTGAATTATATCACTTACGGTCAATTGAGAGAAAACAGGATCAACTTCCGCTTAAACTTGAAACAACTTAAGTTTGGCCGTTTAAAACAGCATTTGCAAAAGATCATCAGCTTCGGTGCAGATCTTTTCTACCAGGAAATGAGACAAAAACAGTTCTACAACCGCGCCACCCGGCGCATTGATTTTGAATACGATCATAAGGTGAGTCATCTGGAGAAGTTGCTCAAGAAAGAAGATATTTTTACCTTTGATGTCACCACGGAAACCTGTCTGAGCATCGCGGCCATCCTGCAATTTGTTAAAGAAGGCTACAATGGCGTTGTCAATGTGTATCCTTTCACCTGCATGCCGGGCATGACCACCTCGGCCATTGTAAAGCCGGTTCTGAACCGAATGAGGATACCCTATCTGGATACGCCCTATGACGGAAGCTTTCAGCCGGGCAGGGAAACTGCCCTGAGAACCTTTATGCATCAGGTTACCCAGCATTTTCAGCACCATGGCAGAAAAGGCATCATTCAGCAGTGCGCTGCGTAACAGTCAATACCATTTATCGATATGCTTTTAAGTCATTCAAAAAATAAAGTGCATCAGCCCTCTATAATACCCGAAGCTTCAGCTGCGCGCCAAACAAAGCCGCAGGTCTTATCGGGACAAGGGATCAAAGGATTGGGAATCTACAGATTGATTTTTGGCGGGCTGATTTTCATTGGTTTGACCGTAGGAATCTTCTGGTATCAATTTGCCAGGATACCGGAGGGCAGTCAATCAGAAATCTGGAGCCAGCTGCAGTGGCATTATGTATTCTGGCTATTGCTGTTTCTGCCAGTCGATACCCTGGCAGCCGGTTTGCGGATCTGGGTGATCGGTCGCGTTTTGCAGCCCGGCGTGAGCTTTTGGACCTGCCTTAAGGCCGAGTGGGCCAATCTGGGCCTTGCCATGCTCACACCGTCGCAAACCGGCGGCGGGTTCGGTCAGATTTACATGTTGATGCGGGGAGGAATGACCCTCGGCACCGCCTTGACGGTCAGTTTAATCTCTTTTCTGGGCAGCATGGTCGTTCTTCTGTTTATAGGTATTCACGCGCTCCTGTTATCCAGAGTCGAAACCCTGGCAATCTTACTCCAGGGGGCAACCCTTATTTTTTTTCTCCTTTTTGCATTGATGATGGTCGCGGTATGCTGGCCGGCATCATTAAATTTTGTCTTTAAGGGGCTTCACAGGGTAATTTGGAAAACCGGTTATCAAAACCAATCAATGAAATATGACGGTACTTCGCAACAAACCCGAAAAAAAGGCTTAACAGATCTTCTTCATAATCTTTCGCAAAAATTAGTCGATCTCTGTCGTCTTCATCAGCGCAACATGCGCCGATTTTTCAGTTTGAACAGATCCAGTTTTATATGGGTATGTCTTTTAAGCCTTGTCTTCATACTTGCACGAGCAATCATGGCTTATTTGTGCCTTCGTTTTCTCGGAATTGAAGCATCTAGCCTGAAAGATGTTATAGAAACCCAATTAAACCTTATTTTTCTAATATATTTTGCACCCACCCCGGGAAGTTCCGGTCTGGCCGAAGGCGCCTCAATGCTGATGATGGATAATATTATACCTGCCGCATTCGCACCATTTTACAATCTGTTATGGCGTAGTACGACGCTTTATCTGCCGGCCATCGCCGGACTGGTTTTTATGTCGTGGACGATTATTCAAGACGCCCGCAGGGTAGTTGACCGCTGACAGCGTTGGATGGGTTTCGGTAGATAGAGAAATCCGGAATCAAGGCACCTTATTCAATCAAATCTCTTGAAATATTTTTTAAATAAATCTATTAGAATAACCTGATTAGAAAAGGCATAAAGAATAAGATTTCTTTTCAGGTTCACAGCGTCCCGGACGGGAAGAATTACTTCGTTCCTAATAATACCAGAAGGGAGATATAAATTGCGAATCAAGAATTTGAAAGTCTTTGTGGGGATAGGGATCCTTCTTTTCGTACTGGCTTCAATGGGCTGGTCGCAAAATTTCATGCTGGCTAAAACCGGCCAGAAAGGGGCCGGTGCAGAAAATGCCGATACCGTCTCGCTGCCGGAGCCCCTGACGGCAGAGAACATCGATCAAATCGTTGCCGGTCTCAGCGACGAGCAGGTGCGGCGATTATTGATCAATGAGCTCAAGGTACAGGCCCAAAAAGAGATGCCTGCTGAGGCAAAACCGAAGGGCATTGCCGGTTTTATCGAAAAGATCAAAAACCTGACCGCTTTGTGGCACACCCGCATTGAATATCTCCACTCCGGCGGCAGGGGGTTAGTGACAAAAGAGCTCAGTGGCATATTCACCTTTCTTGGCAAGGGAGAACGCGGGACAAAAACCGTGACTCAGGTCATTTTGAGTGTCGCTACGGTGCTGGCCGGTGCTTTGCTGATTGAATGGCTGTTTGTGCTTTATACCGCAGCGGCGCGGCGGCGCATCACCTCCAGCGAGCCTTCCGGCTGGATCGCCAAAATCGGATCGCTGGGCTCGCGGGCCCTGCTGGATTTGACGGCCATCATCATCTTCGTCATCGCAGCAGTGGTCCTTTTTTTCCTGTTTCTGGACCGCACCGCCGGCCAGCGCATCCTTCTGGCCGCTTACCTGGCGGGCCTGGCATTTTTCCAGGCCGCCTACCTGGTATTGCGGTTTTTTCTGGCCCCGCGCACCCCGGTGCTGCGGTTTTTGCCATTTAGCGACGAAACCGCGCTGTATCTGCACCACTGGCTGATGGCGCTGATCTTTGTTCTCTGCTTTGGCAATGTAACCAAGGGGGTGATGGGCCTGGCAGGCGCCACCGAGCTGACGCAGATCAAGTTCGGCACGCTGTTCGGTTTGATCGCGGTCGGGATAATGATCTGGATGATTGTGCAGAAGCGCAAGGAAGTGGCTGCGGCATTTAGCCAGGGTCTGCCGAAAACCAGCCTTCGCTACCGGTTGGCGCAAAAGTGGCACCACTTCGCCATCTTTGCGGTTTTAGTGTTGTTGGCGGCGGCAATCGGCGCCGGGATATTGGGAACCTCCTCGGGACAGGCGCTCCTAACCCTTTTGATGATACCGCTTTACTTTATGCTGGACTGGATCCTGCGTTCGATATTGGAGGCTGCTTTCGGCATCGTGGAGCAGAACGATGAGCAAAAGGTGCCTGCCGCAGCGACATCCGACGTGCCGGAAGATGATATCGAGACTGAAGCCGACCGGATCGAGGCTGACGAAGCCGCCGAGGATCAAGCCGCCCCCGGCGGGCGCCTGGACCTCGAGCGCATGAAAGGCCCGCTGCGCGCCGCCCTGCGTCTGGCCCTGGCGGTGCTGCTGTTTTTCTGGATCCTGGACATCTGGAACATTCACCTCCCGATCGGCGAGGCGGTGGTCAGGACCTCGATAAGGATTTTAATGGTTGTACTGATTTGCTACGTAGGCTGGGGCCTGATCAATGCGGCGATCTTGCGCCGCATGCGCGAGGAGATGCCGGAGGATGAAGATGAGGAACACGAAGAAGGCGGCGCCGGTGGCTCACGCATCGCCACCCTGCTGCTGCTGCTGCGCAAGTTCATGCTGGTGGTCATCATCGTCATGGCCAGTTTGATTGTTTTATCGTCCCTGGGGGTCAACATCGGCCCCCTGATTGCCGGCGCCGGTGTCTTCGGTCTGGCGATCGGTTTTGGCGCCCAGACCCTGGTCAGGGACATCATCTCGGGGGTGTTTTTCCTCATGGACGATGCCTTCCGGGTCGGCGACTACGTGGAGGTTGCCGGCACCAAGGGAACGGTGGAGCATATTTCTTTGCGTTCTCTCAGGCTGCGCCACCCGCGGGGCATGGTCTATTTCATCCCTTTCGGCGACATGCAGACGGTGACCAACCTCAGCCGCGACTACGTCATCATGAAGCTCGACTTCCGGGTGCGCTACGACGCCGACGTGGAATTGATTCGCAAGATTATCAAGAAGAAAGTTTACGCAAAAATCTTGGAAAATCCCGAGCTGGGGCCCAAACTGCTGGATAAGATCAAATCCCAGGGCGTGCGGGAGATGGATGACTCGGCCATGATCATGCGGGTTAAATACAAAACCAAGCCGGGCGATCAGTTTGTCATCCGCAAAGAAGTTTACCACCTCATGCAGGAAGCGTTCAAGGAACATGGCATCGAGTTTGCGCATCGAAACGTGACCGTGTACATGCCGCCGGAGCCCGGCAGCGAGGCCGACACGCAGGCGGCGGGTGAAGGCCAGCAAAAAGATGCCACGACAAGCAGCGAAATTCAACGCGAGGCCGCTGCTGCTGCAGCACTGGCGGCCATTCAGGCCGAGGAGGAAGAGAAAGCCAAAGAAAAGCCCAAAAAGTAGGACGTTTTTTCAAATGGTTTGGATATGAATATGCCTCTATGATAACTGAAGTGGTTTCAAAACCTCATCTGAAGTTTTGAAACCACTTCCAATTAAAATGATATTTTTTTGACTTAATCGATAATCTTTCATCTTTTAAACCCCTGAAAGCTTTGCAACCCACCCGAACGGTGCAACTTTTTTTGCATTGTAAATTTCCATTTATCTGTCCAACCTACTGATTTTATATTCTATAATTCAATAGTTCGCTTGGAAGGTCAACTTTTATTGCACCCTCATAACAAGCGATTTTAAATCGGATTTTGCTCATCATAGAAGGTTTTCAATTTTTTTCTTCAGATTTTATTTTCAATCCAAAACATATCTTATTGAAATAATATCGATATTTCTCCAACAAACTATTTTCTTTAATTTTATATAAATTTTCAAAGACAAAAAATAGGAGATTTGAACGTTTTTGGAACAGCAGTTGCTCTTAGATTGGCTAAGAAAAGACAGGGGCATGGGATCTAGCACAGTCATTAAGAATGTCATTTTAAATTTTATTAGAGGAGCCCATCATGAAATTTCCATCAAAAGTACGAGGACTCATCATCGCCGCAATGATTTTACCGTTAATGGGTTGCATCAACACTACCAGCAAACCCATGGTGCTAAGGAGCGCCAAATGACAATTGGTAAGGCACTTTTCTTGGAAGCACCGCC
>JASFIX010000041.1:0-13994 GCA_050122435.1 Desulfobacterales bacterium | reverse complement strand
ATAAATATTATTAACATGTTACATCGCCGATGTTCACATTAAATGGTGCCATTTGGCAATGCGAGTGAAACTGAGTACATGACAGACTATAAGCCGGAGTAATGGAGCGCTGGAGTTCTGGAGTATTGGATTTTTTCCCATTACTCCAACACTCCTCTACTCCACCACTCCATGTTTGGCTGAATTAGACACTGTTTTATTATAATGAATATTGGATCTTTGCCCATTCGTTTGGACAAGTATGATCATCATATATAATCATCGCACATGTTATCATCGGCAAACATATTGTGTTTTGCATCAGAGATTAAATGGGAGGGATTTGAATGAGACCGGCTGGGAATCCAACAGACCCATTTTCAGGCCAGCCATACGACTCGGATGTTTACAAAGATTTTGACGCTACTGAGCTTTACTGCCCGAAATGTAAACAGTCGGTGCCGGTTCGCAAACGACTTTTGCTGGTATTGCCTGAAGGTGATAAATATGAATATTTATGCGCCTATTGTGCTGAGACGGTTGGGACTAAAATTGACAAACAGGTCAAACCGCTAACCATAATTACCTAATTTTTGGCTTTCATTCTTTTGCGGTTTTGTAGTATTTTAATAAATGATTCAAAGGTTCAGGGTTCAAAGGTTCAGAGGTTCGAAACAGGCGGTTGCAATAACCCTGAACGGGGAACCCTTGAACGCTGAACCCTTTTACCCTTGAACCTGCCAAGGAGAAAAATTCAATGCTAAGTTTAATGCGTAAACACGCCAGTAGCTGGATTATCAAATTTTTATTGGCGGCCATCATCGTCGTATTTATCCCCTGGGGAGTTCAAAGATATACATCCCAACGTTCAAGCCGTGTTGCCGATGTCAACGGCACTATCATTACATTAAATGATTATCAAAGCTCATACACCAACCTCGTTGAACAGGCGCGGCAGTCATTCGGCAATAACTTAAATGACGAACTGATTCAGGCCCTGCAACTGCCAAAGCGCGCTCTGGACCAACTTGTTGATAGAGCCCTAATGCTCCAGGAGGCCCAAAAACTAAAAATCCAGGTATCGGATGAAGAGCTTGCTCAATCGATTAGAGATATCCGGGCCTTTCAGACAGCCGGAGTGTTCGACAACCAACGTTATCTGAATGCGTTGAGCCGCACCAGACTTTCACCTGAAACCTTTGAGGAACAGCAGCGCGAGGCGCTGATCATTGACAAGCTTCAAAGCTTTATTACCGGCAACATCAAGGTATCGGAGCTGGAAGCCCGGCAATGGTATAAATACAATAATACCGAAGTGGACGTGGATTATGTTCTGCTGGAACCGCTGCAATTTAAGAACATTGAACCCACTGCGGATGAAATACTGGATTATTTTGACCAGCACAAAGAGACCTACAAAACCGATCCTGAAATTAAAGTTCGTTACCTTCATATAAAACCAGAGGACTTTATCGCCAAGCTAACGGTTGCCGAAGAGGATATACTAGATTATTATGAAAGTGATCTAGAAAAATTCAAAAATCCGAAAACGGTCCAAGCCCGGCATATTCTGATAAAAGTCGATCAGAGCGCCAAGCCTGAAGAAGTTGAAAGCGCACGCCAAAGAGCCGAGGATATTCTGAAACTGGCAAGGGAAGGTCAGGATTTCGCAGCGCTTGCCAAGCAATACTCAGAGGGCCCGACGAAAACGAAAGGCGGAGATCTGGGGACTTTCCGCAGGGAAGCAATGGTGAAACCTTTTGCGGACAAAGCTTTTTCTATGGAAGCCGGTGATATCAGCGACCCGGTTCGCACCCGTTTCGGATGGCATATTATCAAAGTTGAAAAAATAAATCCCGCAAAAACCGTATCATTGGATGAAGCACGTGAAGACATAGAAAAAACCCTGAAAACGCAGCGGTCCAGAAATTTGGCCTACGATCAAGCTGAAAGCGTCTATGACGCAACGTTTGAGGGTCAAAATCTGGTAGATATTGCCCAAGAGCGTAATTTGAAACTCCAGACGACACAACTTTTTCCTCAAAAAAGTCCTCCTAAAGAAATCAAAGATGCCGCCCGGTTTGCATCGGTTGCTTTTGGCCTGCCGGTCGATGAAGTCAGTGATATTCAGGAATTCAATGATGGCTACTATTTAATTGAAGTCATCGAAAAGGTAGCGTCTAAAATTCCGGAGCTTAAGGCCGTTGAAGAACGTGTTAAAAAAGATGTCATCAAAGAAAAGCAGGATGCCAAAGCACTTAGCGAAGCCAATCGGTTTTTGGCGGAGCTTAAAGCTGGCCAGGCTTTTGATACCGCCAGCCAGAAGTTCAAGTTAGCACCGCAAAAAACGGGCTTTTTCAAACGTGACGATTCCATACCCACAATCGGCCGAGAAGCCGAAATTGCACGCACTGCATTTAAGCTATCTGACCATGAGAAGCTACCCGGCGAACCTTTGAAAGGTCAAAAAGGCTATTATGTGATCAGCTTCCGCGAGCGACGAGAACCAGAATTGAATGGTTTTGAAAAGGAAAAAGCAGCTCTGCAGGATCGGTTGCTGCAACAAAAAACGTTTAAAACCATTGATGACTGGTTGAAACGCATAAAGAGTGAAAGTCAGATTACCATTGAGGAGGGTTTCTGGCAAAGTTAGAAGCCATCTCAAGAATGCATTTTACCCGCGCGAGGCGGGCAAGCGCCCAAGGGTATTGTTGCCCCGAAACAGCGGGCTTACCCATCTATTTTTGAGATAGCTTCCAACCATTCAATAATTCATTGACGGTTCGCACGCTGCTAAACGATTGCTGTAAGGAGATGCAATATGTCCAATCGTGATCATAGCCCTGGCTCTGGCAGTTACGGCTTTGTGACAAAAAAATGCCCCGAGTGCTATACCCATTTGCCCCTGCAAACCAGCAAATGCCCGTCCTGTAACACCAAACTCGGCAATGTAGACAAGCTCGGCTTTGCCACCCGGCCGTTTGACTGGTCGGGTTATCTCATTGCGATTATCGCTATTGTGGGGTTTTGCTGGTTTATATGGTGGGGATTTATTAAAGACTAACGCCGTGACCATGATCATTACCAACGGACTAAACCTTTTGATCGGCAGGATTAATCAAGACGCATTTTTTGCTTTTCTATTCTCCGCTCCAATTATGCTTCAGCGATATTCAAATTGTTTTTCCAGGATATCATCGGATATATTATCTAGATAGCGTGACGGCCGGTTCAATATCAGTCCAGTACTGCGATCGTATACATTGCCCGGATAGGTGAAAAACAAGTTCTCTTTGGCCCGGGTGGCGGCCACATACATCAGTCTTAATTCTTCTTCAAGTTCTTCTTCTTTATGTAAACTATGCACCGAGGGGAATCTGCCGTCCAGGGCCCATATGACAAATACGCTGTGCCACTCCAGTCCCTTGGCGGAATGGATTGTCGACAGAATCAGGCGATCCGGATTTGAGGCGCCGGTTCCTGTATACAGTGTGTTGTCATAACTGGTATTCGGCGGTTCAAGCGCCATGTCAGTCAGAAATTGGTCGAGGCTTTTGTAGCGCACCATTATTTCTACTAGATGCTCCAAATCTTTGGCCCGGCGGGGGTGGTCATCATAGCGATCCTTTAAAATCGGCAGGTAATAATCAATAATGGTTTCTCCCATTTCAGAAATACTCATCGGATGCGTGTCCAGGGTTGAGATAAGCTGTTTGAGACGTTCAATTCCTTTGATCCGACCGATTTTTGCCGAAAGCAAGCCGGTATAACCTGATTGCTCGTTGAGGGTCGCCTCAAAAATTTTTTGGGCGGTTTTAGGGCCAACTTTTTCGATGAGAAGTAAAATTCGGTACCAACTGATGCGGTCGGAAGCATTGGCGATTATTCGCAGGTGTGCGAGGACATCTTTGATATGGGCCGATTCGATAAATTTAAATCCTCCCATCTTCACAAATTCGATTCCTTCCCGGCTTAGCTCGATCTCAAGGTCAAACGAATGGAAGCTTGCGCGAAAAAGAACCGCGATTTCATTTAGGGCGACGCCTTGCTGCTGCAGATCTTTAATCTGATCAACCACAAATCTGGATTGGCTGTATTCATCGTCGGCATTAACGATCACCGGTGTTGATCCGCCTCGGCGTTGGGTAAACAGATTTTTAGTGAATTTTTCCTTAGCGCGTTCGATGATGGCGTTTGTCAGGGTCAATATCGGCTGGATGCTGCGGTAATTTTCTTCCAGGTAAACGATTCGGGTTTCGGGAAACATTTTCGGAAAGTCGATTATATTTCGGAAATTCGCTCCCCGGAAGGCATAGATACTTTGGGCGTCATCACCGACAACCATGATGTTTCTATTCACCGTGGTCAATAGATACAGTATTTCGGCTTGAATGGTATTGGTGTCCTGGTATTCGTCCACCATGATGTATTGATAAGCGGCGGAAATACGGTCACGCGCTACGGGATAATCGGCTAAAAGGCGACGTAAATATATCAGCAGGTCGTCGTAATCTAAAAAATGGTGTTCCTGCTTGCGGATTTCGAAAGCCTGTTGAAGGCGGTGGATGGTTTCGAAGTGAGATTCGAAATGCGGGTAGTCGTTGGCAATAATCTCCTCTAGTGAACGGGCTTTGTTGACCGATCGGCTGAAAATGTCCGCCAGGGTTTTCTTTCTTGGAAACGACCGCTGTTGGGTTGCCGGTTGAAATTCTTTTCGAAGAAGGCCGATCAAATCTTCCGAATCGGTGCGATCCAGAATTCCAAAGGCGGGATCCAAACCGATATGAGAGGCATATTTACGAAGCATCGCATTGGCAAAGGAATGGAACGTCCCGCCCGAAATTTTTTCACAACGTGCATCCAATAGTTGTGAGGCTCTTCGAAGCATTTCTTGGGACGCCTTGCGCGTGAACGTCAACAGAAG
Organism: Desulfobacterales bacterium; assembly: GCA_050122435.1. Lineage (GTDB taxonomy): Bacteria > Desulfobacterota > Desulfobacteria > Desulfobacterales > JAHEIW01 > JAHEIW01. The sequence goes on along the minus strand of JASFIX010000041.1, from coordinate 9,091 downwards.
AATAGCGACAGGAGATATTCCCTTTTCTACAAGGTAGGCTGCCCGGTAGGTCAGGGCTCTTGTTTTTCCGCTCCCGGCTCCGGCGATGACCAGCAACGGTCCCTCGGTATGAGTGACCGCTTCAAGTTGAGAAGGATTCAAGGCGGTTTCATAGCGGGTCCGGAAGTCTTCATGGCTTATCTTCACTATCTTCTCCAATATTGACTTTTATAGATGCTGTCTTACTCTTCACTTAGTTGTATGACAAGAACAAATTATCGTGACAGGGAGGGTAAATAGAATGAAGAGTATAAAAACTCAACTGAAAACCATCTCCAAATCGCTTGCCAGTCTTTCAAAGCAGGTGGATAGAATTACCAAACAGGTAGATAAACTTCAACCCGCAAAAAAGGCGGCGCCCGCCAAACACAAAAAAACAGTTCGCAAAAAGGCGGCACCGGCCAAAGGTCAAACGGTACTCGACAGGGTTTACACTGTTATCAAACGCAGCAAAAAAGGGGTTACGATTGCCGCCTTGAAAACCAAAACGGGTCTTGACTCACGGCAACTTAGCAACGCACTTTATAAACTTTCCAAAAAGCGCCTGGTGCGTGCCAAATCCCGCGGCCTCTACGTCAAAAAATAATTCTTCAACTCTGAAAAATAGTCTTCCGTATGCCGATCTTATCATTGAGTATCGGCAACCGAAGGCTATTTTGTTTTGTATCAACGAAACTGCCAGCCCTGTCGCAAGTGTCATCTTTCATTCACCTAAGGTGTCATCTCATTCCGTTGCGGAACCTTCTGAAATTAAACAAGATTTTTTAACTATTGCCTCATTCGGCAACTTTTGATAATAGCATACCTTTAATTTTATTGTGAAAGGATTCAGCATGAGTTCCAAAGAGATCGCTTCAGATCTCTCGGCCATAGATCGATTGTGGAAGCTTTTTGCGTCCGTTAAATTAACCATCGTCCTTCTGCTGACCTTGGCGGCGACCTCCATCATTGGTACGCTTATTCCTCAAAATGAGACGCCCATGGCCTACTTTGAAACCTTTGGCGCGTTTTTGTACCGGATCTTTTCGTTGCTGGGGTTCTTCGACATGTACCATTCATGGTGGTTTCGCGCATTGATTCTGTTGCTGGTGGTTAACATTGTGATTTGTTCGATTGACCGGCTGCAGACCACCTGGAAAACTATTTTTGTACGCCATCCCCGATTTAACCCTGGGCGCTATCGGCAGCTTAAAAACAGAATCGAATACAATCATGATACGGAAGCCGAACAGCTGAAAGCGCTTTATCAGCCCATTATCGGACGCCGGTTTCGCTACCACCGGACAGAGGAAACTGCTGAAGGTTTTGCCATTTACGGTGAACGCGGTCGCTGGACGCGACTGGGGGTCTATGTCGTGCATTTCAGTGTAGTGCTTTTATTAATTGGCGGGCTGATCGGATCCATTTTCGGTTTTGAGGGCTTTGTCAACATTGCCGAAGGTGAAAGCGCCGAGTCCATTCAACTCCGAAATAGCAATCAAAAATTGCAGCTGGGGTTTGAAGTGCGCTGCGATGATTTTTTTGTCGATTTTTATGATACCGGTGCCCCCAAAGAATTTCGCTCCAGTTTAACCATCCTGAAACAGGGTAAAACGGTGGTGCAAAAGGACATCATCGTGAATGACCCTTTACACTATGAAGGCATTAGCTTTTTCCAGTCCAGTTACGGGAACCTGCCTCCGAATGAAGTTATCTTAAGCTTTACCAGCAAAGACACCGGAATGCTGTACAGTAAAAAGGCTGGTTTGAATACCCCCATCGTTATTCCTGAGGATCTGGGCACCTTCGTTCTGCAAAAGCATACCCGCCAGGCCGATTTCAGGGGGCATAATATCGGCGAAGCATTCATCGGCACCCTGACACCCCCTAACGGCAGTCCGGTCGAGGTCACGCTGCCTTTGAAATTCCCGAGTTTTGATCGGATGCGCAAAGGCAATGTGTTTATAGCAATCGCAGATTTTGTGCCGCGGTACTACACCGGGCTTCAGGTGAGTCGGGATCCCGGCGTCTGGGTGGTATACACTGGATTTATTCTGATGATTATTGGAATTTATCTTACGTTTTTTATGTCCCATCAACAAGTCTGTATTGATGTCACCAGCCAGGGCAAAAAAAGTCGAATATTGGTTGCCGGGATTTCAAATAAAAATAAGCTGGGGATGCAAAAAAAGGTCACAAAGCTATCCGAGCACCTGAACAGCTTGACCGACGCTGAATAGCGTCCCGAGTTTTTATTCGCAAAATGAAGATATTCGCACAATTATAGTAAAATAATAGAGGTAAACGATGAACAGCTCTCTGATTTTATCTTTTATTACGTTTGTCTACGGACTGGCCGGGTTTTTGTATATTTTAGGCTGGGTGTTTAAAAAACCGATCGCCGGACAGCTGGCCACCTGGACTTCTTTGATCGGATGGGTCGGCAACACCGCCGGTATTATAATGCGATGGGTAGAATCCTATCAAATGGGTATCGGGCATGCACCGTTTTCCAACTTATACGAATCACTGATCTTTTTTGCCTGGACGATTGCCTCGATTTACCTGGTGATCGAGCGCAAGGCCGATAATCGCATTATTGGTGCCTTTGTGATGCCGGTCGCCTTTTTGGCAATGGCCTATGCCTCATTGAAAACCGGTATCACCCACGAAATCCAACCCCTCATCCCCGCCTTAAAGAGCAACTGGCTGATCGCGCATGTCATTACCTGTTTTATTGGATATGCGGCCTTTGCCACCGCCTTTGGCATCAGCGCCATGTATCTGATGAAACAGGGACGGGACCAGGAGCAGGTCGGCTGGCTGGACATTGCCAAGCCGCTGACATTGTTTATCTTCGTGTTGCTGTTTAGCCGGGTGCTTCTGGCGGGAAACTGGGCCATGTCGATTATCTATGCCTTACCGATCTGCATTGTTTTTTACATCGGTGTTTTTCTGGCCCGCCGCACGTCCGAAGATTTCAAAAAGCGACTGCTGGTCATGTTCCCGGAACCCGCGATACTGGATGAACTCGGTTACCAGATGACCCTGTTTGGTTTCCTGTTTTTGTCCATTGGCATCATCACCGGTGCAGTCTGGGCCAATTCCGCCTGGGGGCGGTATTGGGGATGGGACCCCAAAGAAACATGGTCCTTGATCACATGGTTTATTTACGCGACTTTGCTGCATGCGCGACTGATGCGCGGCTGGCGCGGGAAGCGCATTGCCTATCTGTCTCTGGTGGGATTTGCCGCTGTTTTATTTACCTATTTCGGAGTCAACCTGCTGCCGGGCCTGCACAGTTACGGCGCTCTGGGCCAATGATTTTTGCTTGACAAAAACCAAATCGATAAGGTACACAACCGCAGGCCTAATTTCAGCGCTGCTAATATTTTAAATAAATCATAATATTCTGAAAATATTGTGTTTTCTGCTTTCCGATTTTCGGATTTTCTTTAAAGTACCTTAAGCCAAAGGATTTGGGCGAGCAAATAATATCAACTTGAATTGAACGGAGTCTCCATGAATACGGATGAGAAAGCCAATGAGGTTTCAGCCGAGACCGCGGATCAGAAACCGATAACCCCTTCCTCTGAAACAGAAGGATCCGGCCATGGTGCTGGAGACGGCGCCGGCGGACCGATTATTCTGTTTTTTATTTTCGGATTGATTGCCAGTCTCATTGTCGGATGGGTAATTTTCCCCAAGCTTCTATACTCCCAGAAAAGGCAACCTGTTGACTTCAACCATGCCCTGCACAATGAGGAGGTTGAAAACGGCTGTGAAAGCTGCCATTTTTTAAGGGATGACGGCACGTATCACGGCGTCCCCACACTGGCCGAGTGCATTGATTGTCATGAAGAGGTCAACGGGGAGGATCCGGAGGAAGCAAAATTCGTAAACGAGTTTGTTGCCAAGGGGCGCGAGGTTCCCTGGCTGATCTATTCACGGCAGCCGCAAAACGTATTTTTTTCACATGCCGCTCATCTGAAAATGGGGCAAATGGACTGTGTCACCTGCCACGGGCATATCGGCGAATCAGAGAGCTTAAGAGTCTACCAGGAAAATCGCATTTCCGGGTACAGCATCGACATCTGGGGCAAAAATATCGCCGGTATCAAGCGCAATTCCTGGGATCGCATGAAAATGAATGACTGCTCGAATTGCCATGTGAGAGAAAACGTCAACCAGAACAGCGTACAGACGCTAAAGGGCGGCTGTTTTGTTTGCCACCATTAGGACATATAACCCGATACCGCAATCGGATCTGTTAAAGCCGGTTTTCTCAACTGTTTAATGTGCTTACCGTAACGGGGAAAAATAAATGAAAGTAGACAGAAGAAGTTTTTTAGCATTCGCTCTTGGAGGTGCCGCGGGGACCACGCTGTCACCCATACCCTGGAAACTCATGGATGACGTAGCCATCTGGAGTCAGAACTGGCCCTGGACGCCGATTCCGAAAAGAGGCGCAATCAGCAGGGTCAACTCCGCCTGTACGCTGTGTCCGGGCGGCTGCGGTATATCGGTTAAAAAAGTGGGTGAGCGGGTGATTAAAATCGAGGGGCTCCAGGGACACCCTGTTAATGATGGTGGCCTGTGTATTCTGGGACTTGCCGGCGCGCAGCTTTTGTATGGCCCACAGCGCATCCAGACCCCCCTGAAAAAAGCCAACGGCCGCTGGCAGAAAATATCCTGGGAAGACGCCATTAAAATATTAGCGGCCAAGCTAAAAGAACTTCGCGCCGGTGGATCGGCTCACAAGGTGGCCTGTTTGGCCGGATCCGATCGCGGTACGGTTCCGGGGCTGTTTAACCGGTTTTTAAACGTTTATGGTTCGCCCAATTTTACCCGGATCCCCTCGATTTGGGATTCCTATGAACTGGCGCTTTACCTCACCCAGGGCACCCGTTCTATGGCCGGATTCGATATCGAAAATGCCGACTTTATCTTAAGTCTCGGCAGCGGTCTAATCGAAGGTTGGGGTTCTGCCGGTTATATGTTGCGGGCCGGAGCCATGATGCACAAAAATGGCGGCCGGATGGATCAAATCGAGGCGCGCCTGTCCAAGACAGCCGCCAAATCCGATCATTGGATCGCCATTAATCCCGGAACCGAAGGTGCGCTGGCATTTGGTCTGGCGCATGTCATTATCAAGGAAAAACGATATAATCAAAATTTTGTGAATGGTTACACGTCGGGGCTATCCGAACGTTTCCAACGGATTATCGACGGTTTTCAGCCGGAAATTGTTTCCAAAACCACCGGAATCAGTACCGGAACGATACTCGCTCTGGCTAAAGATTTTGCCGAAGCCCGTAAGCCTCTGGCGATTTGTGGGGTGGGTCAGGGCCATCAGCCGGGCAGCCTGCAGACGTTTTTGGCCGTCCACACCCTTAATGCCCTGGCGGGTAATATCAACAAACCCGGAGGCGTCTGGGCGATTCCTGAACCTGACTACATTGATTGGCCGGAGCTGGAAATTGACGCGGTTGCCGCCGAAGGATTGCAACAGACCCGCATTGACGGTGCCGGCAGTTACCGCTATCCGAATGCCAGATACCTGATGCATCGTCTGCCGAAAGTCGTTAACGCCAGTGCCGAACCACCGGTTGAGGTGCTCTTTGTTCATGATGCCAATCCCGCATATTCATTGCCGGACACCGAATCGGTGAAAAAGGCCTTTGAAAAGATTCCGTTGGTCGTTAGTTTTTCTTCCTACATGGATGAAACTACGGCCCTGGCCGATCTGTTGCTGCCCAATCATATTTATCTGGAGCGTTACGAAGATGTCCCGGCGGCCCTTGGTTTCCCAAAACCCATCATCGGCCTGGCCCAGCCGGCTGTCGAGCCGATGTACAATACCCGTCATACCGGTGATTTCATCATTCAACTGGCCAGAGAACTGGGTCACACCATTGGGGCTGCATTTCCCTGGGATGATTACACCGCCTGCCTGGAAGAAACCCTGGGCGATCAGTGGGACGCGCTGGTTGAAGAAGGCTATTGGGTTAATGACGAATTCAGCGGTGCAAATTGGGCAGATGCCTTTGAGACCGATTCGGCCAAATTCGAATTCAGCAATAACGAAATCAACACGCTGGCCGATTATCGTCCGCTGAAAGCCGAAGGAGACGAAGCCACCTATCCGCTGCTGCTGGTACCCTATGACACCATGCGGTTGACCAGCGGTTATGTCGCATCACCGCCGTTTCTCGTTAAATCCCTTGAAGACACGATTTTGAAAGGCAATGATGTTCTGGTGGAAATCAACCCGGCGACCGCTAAACCGCTGGGACTATCAGAAGGCAAAAATGCCAGCCTGACAACCGCCAAGGGTTCTGCCCGGGTAAAAGTGCATCTTACCCACCGGATTATGCCCGGTGTTATCGCCATCCCACGGGGCCTGGGCCGTACGATCGACGACAGGGTTTTAGCCGGCAGAGGCGTCAATTACAATCAGCTTAGCGGCGCGGTTGAGGATCCGGCATCCGGACATAATGCAGCCTGGGGTGTTAGGGCCAAGCTTAACAGAGCCTAATTGTTTACCGATTAAATGAGGTGCTGATGGAAATCGAAAATGCCAAGAAATTTGGAATGGTTATAGATCTGGACAAGTGTACCGGTTGTGGTGCCTGCATGGTTGCCTGTTATGCGGAAAACAATATTCCGTTTCGCGAAGATGAAACGGATAAGATGCTGAGCATTTCCTGGATGCATGTTTACAAGCTAAACAACGGGAAAGCCTTTCCGGATTATGAGGAATGTTATCTTCCCCGACCCTGTCAGCACTGCGAAGGACATGCCGGACACTCTCCGTGTGTGTCGGTCTGTCCGGCGACGGCCACGGATTATGATATGTCGACGGGCATCGTTAGCCAGATTTATCCGCGCTGCTTCGGGTGTCGTTACTGCATGGGAGCCTGTCCTTACCATGTGCGCCAGTTTAACTGGTGGGATCCGATCTGGCCCGATGGCATGGAGAAGATGCTCAATCCCGGTGTATCGGTGCGTATGCGCGGGGTTGTCGAAAAATGCAGCTTCTGTTTTCATCGCTATCAGGCGGCCAAAGACCAGGCTTATATGGAGGAACGTCGGGAGATCGAGGAAGATGAATATCAGACCGCCTGCACCCAGGCTTGTCCGGCAGGAGCGATTACTTTCGGTGATTTGGACAATCCGGAACACGCGGTCCATCAAATCGCACAACCCGATGCGGCCCACCACGGCCACTCCAAGAACCCCAGGGCTTTCCGTCTTCTGGAACGTCTGGGCACCAACACCAAGATTTATTATCTGTCCAGCCGTGAGTGGGTTCGCAAAGCCGGGGATAACTATCTGAAGGGTGAATTTAAAAGTAAAGCACACAGCTAAATCTTGTATGAGCGCTCATTTTAATCTTAGCCATCATTTTTTTCTAGGAGCACGGAACTTATGGATTCTGCCTTAATTCCCAAAGGGGTAAAACGCTGTCCGATCTGGCAATTTGGCCTGTGGATTGCTGTAAATGGTGCGGTTCTGGCCTGGGGCGTTTTTGCGATGGTTCTGGTTTTCATAAAAGGACTCAATCAGACCAACATGAACAACGCCTACGGCTTTGCCTTGTGGATCTGGGCCGACCTCGCTGTCATTGCACTGGGCGGCGGCGCGTTTTTTACCGGTTTTTTACGGTATCTTGTCGGTAAAGATGAATTGAAGAATATTATCAACTATGCTGTGCTCATCGGGGTCATCTGTTACACTTCGGCGTTGCTGATTCTCAGCTTCGATGTCGGTCAACCTTTGCGGAACTGGTTTATCTTCTGGCATGCTAACGTTCACTCCATGCTGACCGAAGTGGCATTCTGCCTTTCTGCTTACCTGGGTGTGCTGATCATCGAGTATATTCCCCTGGTGCTGGAAAACCGCAAACTCGATAAAGTGCCCTTTTTTCATAATTTAAGTCACAATATGCATGAAATTATGGCGGTCTTTGCCGCCACCGGCGCCTTTCTGTCCTTTTTTCACCAGGGTTCGCTGGGTGGCGTGCCCGGTGTGATGTTTGGCCGTCCTTTCGGCTTTCGCGAAGGGGTGCTGATTTGGCCCTGGACATTTTTCTTGTTCACCTGGTCCGCAGCTGCCTATGGACCCTGCTTTACCATTTTTATTACCAAGATCACCGAAGCCTTGACGCGCAAAAAGTTGGTTAAAGACAACGTGATTGATCTTTTGGCCAAGATATCGGGCTGGATGATCGCTACGTACACTATCGCCAAAATCATCGATACCATATACTGGGCCAAGGTTACGGCCCCGTCTAGAGGGTTTACCTTTATGGATTTTTATACCAACAACCCGGGCTCGGCATATGGTCTCTGGATTTTCATTCTCGAAATCGGCATCTGCGGGGTCTTGCCGGGCTTGATTTTGATTATTCCAAAATTGCGCAGAATCCAGGGCTTTTTGTGGCTGGCCGTCTTTCTGGGTGTGCTCGGTGTGTGTCTCAACCGCTGGGTGATGGTGCTGCAAGTCCTGGCGATTCCGGTGTTGCCGTTTGAAGACTGGTTCACCTATTTGCCCAGCTGGCAGGAAGTTGCCACCACTATCTTGCCGGTGGCTTACGGTGTGATTATGATTTCATTCTCGTATCGCTATTTGCCGGTTTTTCCCCAGGAACAGGAGCTTAATCCGATCGATGAACCGATAGCCAAAGCCGAAGTTGCCGAACCCGAACCGGAGCCGGAAACGACCGGTCCTGAGCCGGAATTGAGTCCGGCAGAATCATAGTAAGGAGGAATTATATGTTTCCGTTTCATTTCGAATGGATCTGGGATGCTAGTCACATTGTATTTCATGGGGGGCTGTGGTATGCCCTGACAATAATCGGATTAGGTATGACTTACTGTATTATCAAAGCAGTCCTGGATGCCAGCAAAGGCAATGGCGATCATCACCACTGATTCCACAATCGATAAATGTTAAAAAGCGCTTGCCCCATCATAAAAGGGGAGCGCTTTTTTGTTTTGGGTACACTATACAATTACTTATTTTTTGGACTGGATTTTCACCACGAAGGACACGAAGTTGACGAAGGATT
>JASFIX010000040.1:0-14060 GCA_050122435.1 Desulfobacterales bacterium | reverse complement strand
AACCAGCGCAGCTTAAGGTGGTTTGAAGCCTGCTCCTGTAAGCCGGCTCCGAGGGGCCCACCCTCATCTTCTGTGCAGTTACACACACTTTATATTAAAAGTGCGCTCGTGGCGCACTTGGAGATACCAAAGATCACAATTTTACAGATACGAAATGGATATCTGTACCGTATCGTATTTTTAAATCTTGTGTCAAATCGAAGGCCCGAAAAATGCGGCTTTGCGACAATAAAAAGGGCAAACCCATAGGCTCGGATTCACCCCTCAAGGTTGTGATTAAAATTGAATATCACAAAAATCTTAGCAGCCTGATATTTGTACTTTGTTGGAGAAATCAAAGGTTTCATACCTAATACAATGCCCCCAATATATTGTATAGGCTTTAAATAAAAAACATGGACTTTTATATCCATTCTGAATTTAGGTCTGATTGAAAAAAATAGCCGTTATCCAGTAATGATTATCATGAAAAGCGCAACGTAAGGAGCGTCATTTTCCAAGCTGAGGTTATGTAATTCTAATCATACAATGATTGCACCGTGCATAAATAAACACCACCGCCCGTAATTATAACCAAATAATTCCCGTCAGGGCTGAATGCCACATCATGAAATAAACCATAAGGATAATCTTCCACTTTGGTTGATATAAAACGTCTGATTTCACTCGATTGAGCTATGTCCCATATTACAATATTACGACCGTTGCTAACTGCAATTATATTTCCATCCGAACTAAAAGATTGTCGTGACTCTCCGACTCGCTTTCCGGAAGGTAAAATAAACACATCCAGTAACTCGCCAATTTGACTGCTATCAGACGATGATCTGTCTGCCTCGCATTGCGAGACATCCCACAATTCTAAATGAGTTCCCTTATTGACTGCTAGTGTCCTCCCTTTCGGAGAGAATTCAATATTGATATGATGCTCCCTTTTAGAATCCAAAACCCCTAAATGAGAACCGTCAACAGCATCCCATATGTTAACAGTACCCATGGTTCCAGTTACTAAGGTTCCAGTTACTGCGGCAATTAGCTTGCCATCTGGAGAAAATGCGATAGATGTAACATATTTTGGTACATCAATTGTCATAATTTCAACACCTGTTAAAGGATTCCATATTTTTAGTTCTTTGTTACCACTGGTTGCCACCATTCTTCCATCAGGTGAGTACGATAGTCTTTCAGTTCCGCCACTACGCCAGCGAGAGACTTCGCCGTGGCCTCGAAAAACAACAATTTCGTTCCATGAATTAATATCCAAAATCCTGACAAAGCCTTTTTTATCTATCATGGCTAAACTTTTGCCATCAGGTGAGTATTGAAAATCGAAAACCCTCTGCTTGTCTAAAAAATATTGCTCACCAGTATCAAGGTCTTTTAACCATAAACGTTTTTGATTATCACGGGCAGCAACCGTCTTGCTGTCAGGTGAAAAAGCAACGCGCCAGAAAAAACCGCGTTCTAATAAAATTAATTCCTTAAAATTAGTCTTTTGAAAAAGAGCTTCTTTACCCGAAGTAGTCTGATTATCAGGATTTTCCCATCCTTCAGAAATACCTGCCCAATTAGCCAAATAAATTGGTTCAATATGGTATCGCTTAACAACTTCATTTACATTGAACTCAAAAAGGAGCCTATACCTTTCTTCTGATAGAGAACCAATTCCACCAGGGTCTATAAAAACTACTATATATCCAGAGTTCTGGCCGGCTTCATACACATAAAATCGCTCGTTTTCTAAAAGATCAGGTTTACCGAGAAGATTAGTCACCTCTGCTTTAGTAGTAGAACCGATCTCAATTGTTTTGAGCTCCTCCTTTCCAATCTGACGTCCGACGGGGGGCACATATAGGCATCCAATGAAAAGGAACAATAGCATAAAAATTGTGATGAAGTGAAAATACTTTTTCATAGCTTTGTAATTGGGATTCATATTATAGGAAAGTGGACTTAACTTGCTACAGCCTGCACTGAAATCTATACGAAAATTGGTAAAGTTTATATCTGCTATTCTCAAGCAAAAATACAATGCTTTCACAATATGTTGTGGTCTGTCACATAATATACGAATCTTTGATATATTGAGAATACATGTAAAAACGAAAAAGTGCAGATATCGTAATCTGATATCACAAATTTTCAGGGATGGTCAATTCTGCATAGACGTAGAAGTTATTTTAATTAGAAAGCTTTAAAGGATTGCCTCTTTGATTGAAATAAAATCGGCGCCAGTGTGAATCTTTTAGACCTGGATTATTCAGTTGTAAGGTGCCTGGCACCGATAAGTGAAGCGAAGGTTCTGGCAAATCGGTCCGCTATTGGAATGGGATTAATTACGACGGCTTCGTGAATAAATTTTCGAATAAGCGTTAACGCAGCTGATACGTTCAGATCTGCCAGGGAGCCTGTTGAGCGACCGTCGCTGATCACGATGAGATCGATTACGGGAAAACGATCTTGCCATTGTCTAATCATTCGGCCAATCATCAGCAGACCTTGATCCAATGGTGTGGCTCCTCCTACGATAACGGACGTGAGTCGATGCAGCACAAAATGGATGCTGGTGGTTGGATGAACGAGCAATTTAGCCCCCACCCCCTGAACCGTGACAATCGCAATCGGATCCCTGCGAAAATAAGCCTCACCCATTGATTTCGCCATCCACAAACGCATTAAATCCACGGTCTCAGACATGGAATCACTCACATCCAGCAAAAAAATCACCAGCCGTTGTTGAGGGGATGTATACACCGGCATCATGAGGTCTGCGGCACTCGGCCGCTCACGACCCCACCGCCACGCGTGGAAAATCGTGGCCAGACTGTCCAGCGGACCGGCATGCCAGAGCTTATTCGATTGTTTTTTGCCGAAAGCAGCGAGTGCCGTTTTGCGGGCCCGAGCCCGGCCGTGGGATTTGAATGCCTCTGTTCTGGAAGGGCGAATTGGAATATGATACTCAGGTGAGCTTTTTTTAAAAACCGAATCCGCGGTTTGACCGTCCGGCGTTGGGCTAGAACCTTGAGTGCCTTTTGATTGAGTTAATTGCTCCGCGTTTCGGCTTTTTTTTTTCGGTAAAATGGGGTGGGAAACCATCCTCTTTTGTCTTCATCCTTGGCCTTATGATTTATCTCCAGCAGGCGTTCTTTGAGCAATTCCCAGGTAACCGGACTCTGGATGTCAACGGTTGTTATTCGGTGCTGGAGCGCCAGCGGCATGACTGTTTGAATGTCCTCCCAGGATACGGAATCCCGTTCATACCAGGCGGCCCGTGCCTTTGCCCCTTGCAACAGAGCCAACTCGGCCCGGTGCGTCCTGACGCCTAACTGCAAAATCGTTTCAATTGCTTCGCTGGTGATACGATCCGGAATGGTGACTTTGGTTAGCCTTTCTCTGGATTGTCGCAGCTTTTCTATAATTTCTCTTTGGGCGTGTTGGTAGGATTGTACAAAAGTTCCGGGATCGGTCACATAGGCCTGCGCACGATTAAACACCTCGGTTCGCTTCTTCACCGATGATATGGCGCTTACGTGAACGGCCAGACCGAAACGATCCAAAAGTTGGGGGCGCAGCCATCCCTCTTCCGGATTCATTGATCCTACGAGAATAAATCGAGCGGCATAACTGGAAGAGATCCCCTCCCGCTCCAGCCGATATTGGCCGGTTGCCGCGGCATCCAGGATAATATCCATCAGATGATCTGCAAGCAAGTTGACTTCATCGATATACAACACATGGCCGTCGGCCCGCGTCAAAATGCCCGGCTTAACGGATACCTTTCCTGTAGCCAGCGCTTTTTCGGCATCCACCGTCCCGAGAACCATCTCCTCGCCGCAGCCTAAAGGCAGATCAATGACCTGGGTTTCCGGCAATAAAGTTGATAAACTGCGAACCAGTGTCGTTTTACCAGTGCCCTTCTCGCCTAAAAAGAGGACTCCATGCACAGCCGGATTAATGACCGCCAGCAGTAAAGCTTCTTTCGCCTTTTCCTGGTTGACAACTGCAGCAAATGGGAAAAGGTTGTTGGTGTTGTCAATCATATTGTTGTTATCTGCCGACATTTCTGTTGCCCGGTAGGCGCTGATCGCGCATTTTTAAATTTTACCTGCCAATTATACTCATTTTCGCAGGAGGTTCTTTGCCGAATTTAATCGACTGCAGCAATTGCTATCCAGATACTTTTCTTCTTTTAGCATTTGTAAGGGTAAAAATGATGATAACAAAACCCCTGGGGATCACCCCACTTCATTTCAGTATCAATCAAACACTGCCCGATCATATTCTTTGTGACCTCCTCGTAATCCGGCCGCTGCTCTTCCTGGCTCTTGCAATTCATACAGATGGTTTGATGATCATAAACCGATAAAATTCTTTGATCGTTTGCCCCCATTTTTTTCTCGCACCGCGTGCACTGCGTTGCGCAGGTTAACTGTTCCGTCCACTCATCTACCATTTCCATTTTGCTTTCCTCCTTAATTTAGTTTTTAGAAAATTTTATGAAGCTGCCCGCAGTCCGCCTTAGGCGGGCAGGGCATTCAGGCGAAGGCGAATAAAGTATAAAAAAAATCGATACGCTATTTCTTTATGTCCTCAACGAGATCCTTAATAATCGCTATGACATTTCGACCGCGCTCTCTGGCAATCCTGTGGGCTTCTGCCACAATTTGGGCTGCCTGCGGTTTGAGTTCGGCATCATCGGGGACCGGCATTTTCAATTTCTGATACCGCCATGCCAAAAACCGCATGGCCATCCGTTCTTCTTGCTGTCTGAAAAAACCCACTTCTTAATCTCCGCGTTCACCAGAATATTATTTTGCCGACGCTCAAGGCTATTTAAACAGCGCATAGGTCATAGCTTGTAGCTCATCGTAAGAAGCTGGGAAGCCGGGAGGCCAGAAAGCCTGGAAGCCCGCAAATCTTATAGCTTTTAAGCATTCCAGCCTCCCAGCTTTCAAGCCCTCTGACATAACTTTAAGACGAATCTTTCAAGAATAAGCTTCGAGTCTTGACCGCTTAATTTGAGCTGGGCATCGGTTTCGTTTAACAGACCAACAGCTGCCAGAAGTTCGGTTTTCGAGTAACGCTCCGATTTTTTCATAAGCTGGTAGACTGGATACGCATTTTTAGGGTTTCTGGCAAGCAATAGATCCGTTTGAGTTTTCATTTTTTTCTTTCTTTTACTCCGCGCAGGCTTTTTGTCAACATCGCCGGCAGAAGAAACCGAATTATCCCAGCCTTCCAATATATTCAGCAATTCCTGATCATAGGCCACGATGGCAGGCATGACATTTTTCTGGAAGGCATTAAAGGAAAGACCCGCATGCCAGACCGTTGCCTGCTGGCTTTGGGTGAAATCCTTGGCCAACATCAATCGCCGGACCTGATTGGCAACTGCGGCTAAAATTTGCAGCGGGTGAAAATCGGCTGCAAGCAGAGAGTTTAAAAAAAAGAGCACCTTTTCAATCTGGCGGTCCGCAACGGCATTTGTGAAATCATAAATCGGATCTTTCTTGGTGCGTTCCAAGACCGCTTCAACATCTTCCACCTTAATTGTATTTCGTTTGCCGACATAGTCGATGAGCTTTTCAAGACTGCCGCAGAATGTTCTCAGATCAAAACCGGTCATATCCAACAGCGCCAGGTAGGCGCCTTTGTCCATTTCTTTGTTGCTCGGCCTGAGGATTTCGGTCATTTTTTGAACCAGAATATCTTCCTGCGCCATTTTATCCGTCCGGCGATCGCCTTTGGGTACCGTGCAATCAATTGCCACCCCCAGGTTTGATATTGCTTTATACAGGCCTCGCCGTTTATCAACAACGTCGGTGGTGATAATTAAATGATTATTCTGGGGGAATCCTTTCTCTATCGCTTTTTGAAGTGCACCGGCTTGATCCGAAGGTTCCGGTATGACCAACTCATTTTCCCGACAGTATCCGATTACGTCGTCGAGCCAATCATCGATCTGTATCAAATCGGATACCGACTTGAGCGTTTTTGACCGGTTGGTAGGATCAACATCTTCAAACGACAGGTTTAGATTACTCATCAAGCTTAAAAAGTATTTTGCCGCTTTCTTTTTGTCATCGTCATCGTAAGCTTTCTTTGCATTTTCCAGCAGGCGGCTTTTATTATCTCTGGTATAAAATATTCTTGAATCCCGCATTGCAACCACCTTCGTACCAGGCAAAAGCGAAAAGGTGTTGACGTTTTCGATCACGTCATAGACGTTTTCGGTGGTTCCTTCCATCGGATCGTAATTTGCGCTTCGGTTCACTGCCGGAAGCAATACATCCAGAAGTTCATCATAGGCATTTTTTACCAGCAACTCTTCGCCAAAAATTAAATAGACCGCAGCGAATTCTTTGGCAGGATCACCTTTCAAGTCCTTTAAATATTTTTTGAGCAATTTATGATTAATTTCCGGCATCGTATTTGATACGGTAGGTTTCAGGTGTCGGGTGTCAGGTGTCAGGATAACTAAGCTGATGACGCGCGGATTATCTGATTTCGCATTCTGTCATCTGTTTGCTGACACCTGACACCTGACACCAAAGACATTGTGTTGTTTAAAGAACTCAGCAGAACTAGAATCTCCTAAACGATTTTTATAACATTTTGGTGGGACACAAAACTATATTATTCCGGCATTTTATTGAATAACAGATGGAATAAAAATATACCAATTCCAATGGTGATCGCGCTGTCGGCGATATTGAATGCCGGCCAATGCAGGTTGCTGATATAAAAATCAAGAAAATCGATCACGATTCCAAAACGAATTCGATCGATCAGGTTGCCAATGGCACCTCCAAGGATCAGTGCAAATGCCGCAGCCAACCAGGAGTATTGCGCCGGTGTTTTTTTATAAAAATAAAAAATTAAACCGACCGCCAGCGACGATATAAAAAGAAATATAATGCTGCGCAAAGTCGGACTCAAATTCGCCATTAATCCAAAGGCGCCACCCGGATTGTGGATATGCGTAATGTTAAAGAAACCATTTATAACTGATATATTATGATGAAATGGCAGGTAACGCAGGATGAGCCATTTGGTGAACTGATCCAGCAAAATAACAATCCCGGCGAAAACTACCAGTTTTATGTATTTGTTTTTTAGCATTCCTTCGTTTCAAGGGTTCAGCGGTTCTGCGTTCCGGGTTCAGGGTTAAACCCTGAACCTTTGAACCCTGAACCCTTTAACCTTTTATGCCATGTCTGCCAGCGCCTTCTGGCAGCGTGCGCAGATGTTTGGATGCTCGCTGTCAGAGCCAACAGACCTTTCATGGATCCAGCAACGTTCACACTTTTCACCACGCGCAACTTCGATCTTAATCGATAACCCTTCCACCTTCTCGCTTTCAAAGCCGCCGTTAAGGTTTTCATCTTTAAGCAGTGAAACGCTGGAAACGATAAATATGAATCTTAAATCATCTGCATACGGTTGCAGGAGGTTGTATAAATCTTCATTGGCCGAAATGGTGACCGCTGCATCCAGCGGGTGTCCGATTTGCTTCGCGGCTCGGGCTTCTTCCAGAGCCTTGGTCGCCTCTGCCCGCACATTCAAAATAGTCTTCCATTTTGTTGCCAGATCTTCATCTTTCCATTCGCTGTTTACCTCGGGCAACAAGGTCAGGTGAACACTTGGTGCCTTATCGCTGTGCGCCGGCATGTATTCCCAGATTTCCTCGGCGGTAAAGGGAAGAAGCGGCGCCATTATCCGTGCCAGAGAATCCAGCAAAAAATACATAACGGTCTGAGCGCTTTTGCGGGCATCTGATTTCGACGGCGACGTATATAGCCGGTCTTTGAGGATGTCTAGATAAAACGCAGACAGATCAAGTGTACAATAATTATGAAGCGCATGGTAGATAATATGATACTCATAATCGTCATAGGCTTTAAGCGCTTTTGCGATCATGCCCTGAAGTTTGTGCAGCGCAAACCGGTCAATCTCCGGCATGGCATCGTAAGGAATTGCATCCACGGTCGGATCGAAGTCCATCAGATTTCCCAGCATAAAGCGACTGGTGTTCCGGATTCGCCGATACGCGTCACTTAACTGTTTTAAAATATTTTCTGAGATACGGATATCTTCTCGGTAATCCGTTGCCGATACCCACAGCCGTAGAATCTCTGCGCCGTATTTGTCGATCACCTCACTGGGGGCGATAACATTACCCAGCGACTTGGACATTTTTCTTCCATTGGCATCCACAACAAAACCGTGGGTCAGTACCGCTTTATAGGGCGCCTGCTTGCGGGTACCGACGGCAGTCAGAAGCGCGCTGTGAAACCAACCCCGGTGCTGGTCGCTACCTTCCAGATATAGGTCCGCCGGCCATCGCAGGTCTTCTCTGGGCACCAGCACTGCCGCATGGCTCACCCCTGAGTCGAACCAGACGTCAAGGATATCATTCTCTTTAACAAAGTTTTTGCTGCCGCAAGATGAGCACTTTACGTCATCTGTAAGAAAATAAGAAATATCTTTTTCAAACCAGATGTCGGCTCCGTGCTTTTCAAATTGCGAGTAGACCTCCTCCATAATTTTTTCATTCAGCAGGATGGTTTCACAGTCCTGGCAGTAAAAAACGGTAATGGGCACCCCCCAGGCACGTTGCCGGGAAACACACCAGTCCGGGCGATTTTCAATCATGCCGTAAATCCGATCCCTCCCCCAATGCGGAATCCAGGTGACCGTGTCGATGGATGTCAAGGAATCCCGGCGCAGACCGGTTTTATCCATCGAGATGAACCATTGCGGCGTTGCCCGAAAAATAACCGGCTGCTTACAGCGCCAGCAGTGCGGATAGCTGTGCTCGATGCTGCCCTGGGCAACCATCGCACCGATTTCATCGAGCTTTTTATTGATATTTTGATTGGCATCGAAAACAAACTGTCCCTTAAAAAATTCGACGTCATCGGTAAAGCGCCCGTTGTCATCTACCGGAGAATATACATCCAGAGCATATTCAAGACCCACTTCATAGTCCTCGCGGCCGTGTCCGGGGGCCGTGTGAACGCATCCGGTACCGGCTTCCAGGGTAACATGATCACCGAGGATGATGATGGAGTCCCGTTCCACCATCGGATGGCGGCAGCGCTTGTGTTCCAGGGATTTCGCATCGATATCGGCAATAGCCACAAAATCTGAAATTCCAAAAGTTTGCATAGCGTATTCCATCAACTCGCGCGCCAGTATAAAAACTTCGTTATTACCGACATCAACAGCCACATATTCAAAATCAGGATGCAGCGCGATGGCCAGATTCGCCGGAAGAGTCCAGGGTGTAGTCGTCCAGATTACTGCGTAGACCGTTTTCCCTTTGAGCTCCGGGTAACTCTCGCTGAGATCGTCCTGCATGCGAAATTTTACAAAGATCGAAGGTGCGGATTCGTCGTGATATTCAATCTCTGCTTCGGCCAGAGCTGTCTGGCAGGTAAAGCACCAGTAGATCGGTTTTTTGCTGCGAAACAGGCTCTTATTTTGAGCAAATTTGCCGCATTCCCGGGCGATAATGGCCTCATATTGATAATTCATGGTCAAATAGGGATTTTCCCAATCCCCCATAACCCCCAGGCGTTTAAACTCATTTCGCTGAATATCAATGAATTTTTCGGCATACTGCCTGCAAAGCCGTCGAATATCCGCTAAAGAAAGGTCTTTCTTTTTATCTCCGATTTCAATATCCACATTATGTTCGATTGGAAGCCCGTGACAATCCCAGCCCGGCACATAAACGGCATCATAACCCGCCATCTGTTTGGAGCGGACGATGATATCCTTCAGGATTTTATTCAGGGCAGTACCGATATGAATATTCCCGTTGGCATAAGGAGGTCCATCATGCAAAATAAAGGGCTCGCGGCCTTTTGATGAATTTCTGACCTGATCATGCAAACCCATTTCTTCCCACTTCTCGAGCTGTTCCGGTTCACGCTTCGAAAGATTCGCCTTCATTGGAAATTTTGTCCTGGGCAGGTTAAGCGATTTTTTGTAATCCATTCATTCCTCCAGGGTTGGATTTTTGGTTTAACCTAAATCGATCGCTCAATTTAAGTTTAAACCAAAATTTTTACTCGGAATGAGCTATTGTGTCAAGAAAATACCATGGGTCAAACAGAAACGGTTTCAGCAATATATAAGCGCCATTTCAATATAGGTGCTCGCTATTCTAAGTTGTTCTGTCTATCCGGTTTAGTGCGGTGTTCCGTTGCACCCGTTTAAAAAGAAGGCTATCAACTTTTTCTTCTTTTAACCGGTAAACGGGCAAACGGGCAACGGGCTCAACCTTTTTGAGTCAGGATCTCTGGTGGGGAATGTCAACGAAGCAGACAGCGGGCCGCCGGCATTTTGCAAGGCTGCAACTGTAGATGAATGCTTACCCGGCTATTGGCGGTTCTCATCATCGTTTGCGATTTCCAGCAAGTACTGCCCGTAGTCATTTTGCTTCATGTCTTGGGCAAGGTTTGCAAGCTGATCTTTGGTGATATAGCCCATGCGATAGGCAAGCTCCTCGACACAGGCAATTTTTAGCCCCTGCCGTTCCTGTATGGCCTGAACATAACTTGCCGCCTGTTGCAGGGCTTCATGCGTTCCGGTATCAAGCCAGGCATATCCGCGTCCCAGAAGCTCTACCTTGAGTTTTTTCTGACGTAAATACATCAGGTTGACATCGGTTATCTCAAGCTCGCCGCGTTTAGAGGGCGTGAGGCTTTTGGCAATTTCAATGACCTGATTGTCATAAAAGTACAGCCCGGGCACCGCATAATTTGACCTGGGCTTTTTCGGCTTTTCCTCTATACCGATAACATTACCGTCGGAATCAAAATCAACAACACCGTAACGCTCGGGATCTTTTACCAGATAGCCGAAAATGATACCGCCTTGCTCCAGCTTGACCGCATTTTGCAGTATCCTGGATAAGCTGGGTCCGTAAAAGATATTATCGCCAAGAATAAGGCCCACGGTGTCACTGCCGATAAATTCTTCTCCAATGATAAACGCCTGGGCCAGACCCTCCGGGCGAGGTTGCTCTTTAAAAGAAAAGTTCAGACCAAGCTGGGTACCATCTTTTAAAATTCTTTTAAAAATGGGCAAATCTTGCGGGGTGGATATGACAAGAATCTCCTTGATACCGGCCAGCATCAACACCGACAGCGGATAATATATCATGGGCTTATCGTAGACCGGTAAAAGCTGTTTGCTGATACCCCGAGTAATCGGAAACAGTCTGGAACCAGATCCTCCGGCTAAAATGATTCCTTTCATTATGTCTCATCCCTGTCCGTTTAAAAATTCACATATGCCCGCATGGCTTTTCCGTCTTCAGCTTTCATCGCTGTTTCAATATCCCCAAAGATCTCTTATTGTGGCTTCATGGCCACAGAACCGACCGCGAGATAAGTATAATTCTTGATTACTAATTCATCGTAATCCGGAATCATGCGGCGTCCGTCCATAATCAGATACGGTGGCTTAACAGTATCTTCAATGGTTCGCGAAAAACCGCGGAACTCCTCACAATCGGATGAGATAAACAGGGACTGGGTGCCCTCAATAGCCTCCCTGGCAGTATCAAAGTATTTAATTTTTTCAAATAAGATGTTTTTGGCAGGGTCGAACTCCTGCCGGGCGGTCTCATTCGCCAGCGGGTCATAGGCATTAATTTGTGACACGCCCTTGCTTAGCAGGGCCTCAACGACTTTAATAGAGGAGGCGTCACGCATATCATTGGTATGCTTTTTAAATGCCAGGCCTAAAACCGCGACCGTTTTATTGTTAAATTGAAAACCGGCTTCATTGATGGCCCGATCAACCAGATATACTTTCTGATATTCGTTGACTTCAAAAGAAGCCTCCAGCATTTTGGTGCTTACATTCATTCGCCGCAGCTGATAAATTAAAGAGGCGATGTCTTTGCCGAAACAGCTTCCTCCGGCTCCATTGCTCACAAAGGAGCCCCAGGTGCTGATGCGGTCATCAGCGGTAACACCCAGCCGCAGGTCGTCAATATTCACATTTGATATTTTTTCGCCGATCTTGGCGCCGACGCCGTTCCAGAAAGAAATATAGGTCAACAGCATCGTATTGGCCACATATTTGATGGCTTCGGCGGTTTCGGGGGTGGTTTCAATATATTTAATACGCACGTGATGCACAAATTGGGAGTAGACCCGGCGCAGTATCTTAAAATCTTCTTCATGGTCGCAGCCCACCACCACCCGATCCGGCCTGCGGGCCTGGTTCACAGCCGTTCCCTCTGCCAAAAATTCAGGATTAGAGGCGATCCCGAAATTTTCCACCCCGTGCTTATTCATAATGCCTTCCAGGCGCCGGGCGGTCTGGATCGGCACCGTACTTTTGCTGACGATAACGATGCGACGTTTGTCTTTTCTCTGGGCGATAATTTCAGCAATTTCTTCAGCAGCAGCTTCAAAATAGTTCAGATTCGTGGATCCGTCCAAATTGGCCGGCGTTGGTAGACATAGAAAAATGGCATCTGTGCCTTCGATGATGGCCTTCAGATCGTTGGAAAAAAACAAAGATTTGCCGTGAGTTTCACGTATAATATTCGACAGGCCGGGCTCCATGACAAATTTTTCGATTTCATCGGCCAGGCCGGTAGAAAATGCATCGATTTTTTCTTTATCAACATCATAGGCATAAACTTCATGTCCGTATTCCGAACATACGGCCGCCTGCACAAGTCCCACATATCCGGTTCCTGCAACAATTAGCTTCATATCCACCTCTTTTCAATTATTCTTTATCTGCCTTGCCTCCGCAAATGAACCAATTTTCTAATCCGGATCCTGTCGACATAGAAACAGGTCGAATTCGTTAAAACTGTTCCTAATATACACCCAGATCCCGTAAAAGATCATTGATACCGAGTTTTTGGAGTTTTAATCTTAAAAATTCGGAAATGGTTGGCTGGACGGGCCGCACATTGAGGTACATTTTGGCTTCCCGGGGTGTCTGATGTCCCTTTTTGATATTGCACGGCTTGCAGGCCGCAACACAATTCTCAAAACTGGATTTGCCTCCACGGGACTTTGGAATAATGTGATCGATGGTAAGCCGCAGTTTTTCCGCGCCGCAATAAGCGCATTTAAATCCATCTCTGATAAAGACATTTTTTTTGCAAAAAGCCACACCGGTTCGGTAAATGGTGCGGATTAATTTGATTAAACGCATCACTGCCGGAACCTTGAATACCGCACCGCTTGAACTTCTCACGGTCTTTGCGGAATCTTTTAATACTTCAACCTTGCCCTTCGCCTGCAGACAGATTGCGCGCTTCCAGTGAACGACATTTAAATAGGTAAAATCTGCATTTAACAAAATACAATGGGTCATCTAATGCTCCTTACATCAGCCTAAAATAAAACGCTTTTTTGACCCTGGATCTTATATCAGACACAGATCAAAACCTCGGTGAATTCAGCCGGTAAACTTATAAAATTTTAATATAGGCGGTTCCAAAAATCAATCCCATATTGCGCAAGATCTGCATATTGTAGATACAATCCGGGAGCTTTGCACCAATTGGAATAGTGGAATACTGGAATATTGGAAAAATGGGTTTTGTCCTCCGATCCTTTGTAAACCCACTATTCCATCATTCCAGTATTCCAGTATTCCAGTTACGCGAATTAAACCTCGTGGTGTCTTAAGCTACATATTTTCAATGTATTATGGAAATTCAAGAGATGTTTAATTTCTTTCCAGCACCGGCTTAAATTTGGTCGTCTGAATGTGTCCCTTAGACCGTTATTTCCGTTCCAGCTTCCCCTTTTACCGCTGAAACGATTGCATCGATCGATGTGATGACCGCGCGCCTACCCTCGCCCTCGCTGCGCAAAAACTGGATAGCGGCTTCTACCTTTGGCGCCATGGATCCGGCAGGGAAATGACCATCTATTATATAATCCTCTGCCGTTTTGATATTGATCTTGCTTAGAAATTTTTGATCGGGTGTGCCGTAATTGAGCGCGGCACCGGGGACATCGGTTGCAATCAAGAAGATATCAACGCCCACTTCCTCGGCCAACCTG
>JASFIX010000039.1:0-14088 GCA_050122435.1 Desulfobacterales bacterium | reverse complement strand
GAAATTGCAGGAACTACTGATACATTGAGAGAAACACAAATGTCGCAATTTTGCAGAGACGATACGGATATATGAAATTGACCCCTCAATCAACCGTCTTTTCTAATTTTGCGAATCTGTGAATTAAATCGAGTATCGCAGGAATTTTAGCAACCTGATATTTGTACTTTGTGGAGGTGACAAATGTTTAAAAATAGCAACAAAGCTGTGGTACAGAGCCCTAATCTTAGGTATTTGAGCATATTTTTTGCCCAATAGAATTATTTATATTTACTAAAATCAATCCCGCGCTCGATGGCACGTTTTTCATACCAGTCCATCTCGTCCTTGGGTGGTGGAGTGATCTCCTCCGGCTGTTTTCTTATCAGCGCTATAGCTTCTGATGGACAGGTTGTAATACAAAGACCACAGCCAATACATTTTTCACGGATTACTTCGTTAAAGCCGTCTCTGTCTTCTATAGCGTTTACCTGACAGCGTTCATCCATGCAAGTTCCGCAAGCAACGCACTCATCAGGATCAATTTGTGCAAAATAGTATGAATTGATCACATCAGATGCATTTAGGCCTAATTCATTAATTGACCTCAAGACTCCACAACAACAGCCGCAGCAATTACAAATAAAAAAATGACCGGTTTCGACATTCCAAGTTAAATGAACTAAGGCGGCTTCCTCAGCCTTATCAAGTATTGCATAGGCATCTGTTTTTGAGATGGCGCGGTAGCGGTCTGAATTATCGAAAACACCAGGGATAGGAGCATAGGCCGTACAGATTTCCAATGGTTTATCGCAACCATCATCCAACAGGTGCTTTTCTTTTTTGCATATACAATCAAATACCGCAAAGGACTGACTGTTTTCGATAATATTTGAAACTTGTTCATACGATAGAGCTTGCTGCTTATTGGGGATTTCTTTTTCAACCGGAATTACCTGCATTAGCTGCGGTTTTTTATTGAAGAACTGCTTTGCGTAAACCTCACCGAACTCTTCACACATTTCAGCTAATTCTCGATCCATGTGAGGTCTCTGAAATTCATAAATCCCAAAAGCCCAGGGCGCCATTTTAAACATTTTGACTTCACCGAGATCTCTTCCAAAGATTTGACCGCGCTCTCTCATCTCAGATAGATGCTCTTCCAAACCTTCGAGTGCGCGCCCTGTTCGTTCTGATATTTGTTGTGCTGTTTCAAAATCTAATCGTAAATCACAAAAAAGCTCAGCATCTTCCGGCCGGAATATTCTCTGCAACAGCTTGATTTCTACACCCGAATCGGTTGTTGGGAAACCATTAGGAAGCGTATCAAGGACTTTGGCCAGATTTTGATAAATTTCTTCACTCATAATTTATAGCCTCCTCTCGTTGCCTTATTTTAAAACCTTTTTCTGAACCGAAACCAGTATGTTAGGCCTAGAATTCTATCTCACATAACTTCCTGCATTTATGTCAATGGTACATCCTGTTGCATGATCCATCATACCACTCGCCAGAAAAACAACGCTGGGTGCCACATCCTCCGGTTCTGTTAATTTCTTTAATGATAGCTCATTGATTATAGATTCTTCTCCATGTTTTTTAAAATATTCTTCTGCCATCGGTGTCCTGACAAATCCGGGAGCTATAATAAATGCTTTTATATTGTCTTTTCCGTAAGCTCTTGCGATAGTTCGAGTTAATGCTACCAACCCGCCTTTTGATGCTGCATAAGCAAAATACTCTTCTGAGTCTCCACGAAATGCGGCTCTTGAAGCAATGTTAATGATACGTCCCCCACCATACTTAATAAAATGCTGGATTGATAGTTTACATAACAAACCGGCCGAGGTTAAATTGATTTTTAATGTTCTATCCCAAACATCCAGCCAGTCTGTATTACGGTCGTCTATTGGGGAGCTTAAATATACACCGGCATTATTTACAACCGTATCTATTCTCCCATATACGCTGATTACCTCTTTAAATAATTTTACGGTTTCACCTGCGTCATTCAAATCAGCCTGAAATATTTGAGAGTCATTACCAATTTCATTTTGTAGAACTTCTGCTTTTTGTCGGTTCCTGTTATAATGGATCGCAACTGTTGCACCTGCTTGAGATAAACAATGAATAATAGCTTCCCCAAAACCACTTGTAGCTCCTGTTAAAAAAACAACATTATTGTCTAACTTTATTCTCATACGATTCAGTCCTCCGTTACATACATTTATTGTCTAACGCTTGCAAATCAGCCGCGCGGTTTTTTGCGTCGTCAGAATTTGTCTTGTTATGCATTTCAAACCGTAACCACTTCGATACGATCAAAATGTGATTGCATATTTCTAATCCTACATAAAGACGGCAGTGAAGATAAAAAACACAACCCCGCCCACTATATAATTCACGCTTTCAATTGTTGACAGTAAGTCTCCTTAGCAAAGGGAATAATCATGGTTCCTAGAAGGGATAAGCCTATCATTGCAATAAAAGCCACATGATATGCACTGAGGTCATATATTCGGATTCCATTTTCTGATAATCCATCCCATCTTAAATCAAGAACCCGGCCAATGACAGGTTGTAAAATCAACGGCCCCATTTCCATGCCCATATTGCAGACACCTGTCACCGTTCCTGCCAAAGCTACGGGTACTGATTCCTTAACAAAAGCCATACCAAACGCTATGGCGCTGGAGGCAAATCCCACCATGCTAAATAGAGCAATGATAAGCCACAACGGAAGATCTTGCAAATAAAGGATGGGTATCCAACCAATTAAAGAAATGCAGAGGGCATAAAAATAAATTGGCTTTCTGCGGCCAATCTTTTCAGACAGAATCCCCAAAACAGGTCCACCGAGCGCACAAGCGATCAAAAGGGTGGATATTAGTGACGCACTTCTTACTGGAGTTAGATGATAATGAGTTGTGAGGTAAGGGACTCCCCACAATCCAGCAAATGTCAACAAGGGACCCACTAGGCTGGCAGGAACGATAGAGAGAATCCAAGTGTTTTTATATCGGAAAATATTTGACAGGTTAGTTAAAATTGAGGCTTTAGATTTTGGATTTGAAGTCTTAAAATCTGTAACGTAGCTGACATAACCTTTTTGAGCTGGATCATCTCGCACGAAAGTCCATATAGACAGGGATAATAAAAGTGCTATTATGCCTGTCCCGAAAATTACCGAGCGCCACCCAAAAAGTTCCATTAAAAGCCTTAAAGGTACTCCCGCAGATAATGCCCCCAATATTCCGAGGCAGAGCGCCAAGCCAGTTACAACAGCAAAGTGGCCTGGCTTAAACCATCGGGTCGCTAATTTCAATATAGAGACCCAGGCGACGCCTATCGATGCGCCAATAATAAGTCTTCCAAAATTGGCAACGTGAATTGAGGAGGCAAAGGCAAAAATGAAAGCCCCAATGCCTGATAAAAGAGTTCCAGAAGTAAGTAATTTTCTGGGTCCCCAGTAGTCGGCAAGAATACCAGTGGGAATTTGCACGGCCACGTAACTGTAATAATAAAAAGAGGAAAAATTGCCAAGTGCAGCCGCTCCTATATTAAAATCCACCATAAGTTGATCTGCCATGACGGCGGTGACCATCCTGTGGAAAAAGCCCGAAAAGTAAAACGCTATCCCTAAAAACAGAGTTAGCCATGATTGATAAGCAGGGGGATAGTTGTGTCGATGCATGAATTAAACTTTTTCGCCAATAATATATTTTATGATATTAAACAATTACCGATTGAGAATATCAGCAAATGAGGAGACTTGTGATATCATTTCTATTTGGAAATAATTGTGTTATTTATAAAAAATGCGTCCCACCATATTCATCAGGATTTGAGCGGCCAAAATGGAAGTTATACCCGACTGATCGTGGGGCGGCGAAACCTCCACCAGATCCATGCCCTTTACATTGCCGTGTTCGGCTAAGCCAGCCAGAAACTCCAAGATCTCATAGTAAAGGAATCCACCATGACTGGGAGTTCCGGTGCCGGGGGCTATAGATGGATCAAAGCCGTCTATGTCTATGGTGACGTAATAATTTTGATCAGCAGGAATAAGCTCATTAAGCACCCTATGCGGCCCCATTTCGCGGAACTGCCGTACCGAGCGGAATTGGGAACCGGCTTCTTTTGCAGCCTGGTAATCTTTTCTATTAGAGGAAGATACATTTCGGATGCCCAGTTGGGTGATGCCTGTGATATGAGACATTTCCGAGGCCCGGCGCATAGGGTTGCCGTGTCCATACCGAACACCGTGACGCTCATCTACGAAATCTAAATGGGCATCGATCTGTACCACGTAGATAGGACCGTTCCGGTCATAGGCCTTAAGAACCGGTGATGTAATGGAGTGATCACCGCCCAAGATAAGCGGCATGGCGCCCGCAGATAGAATCCTGCGCACCGCTTCTTCGGTGTTGGCATGGCTCTGATTCTGGTCGGTGTGAATAATGTCTACGTCACCAATATCCACCATACGTACTTGTTCGTCAGTGAGGTAGGTTCTATCGTCTTCGTGGTCATAAGCCCCTCCGTGACCGAAGGAAAAAAGGGTGGATGCCTCGCGAATAGCTCTAGGCCCGAAGCGGGAGCCGGAGCGATATTGGCAGCCCATATCATTGGGCACGCCAAGCACAGCAACATCGGCGTTAATATTATCCCAGTCATCGCAGACAGGTGCCTTGGCAAAGGTGCAAAATCCTACGAAGGGCAGATTTAAGCGGCCAGTTTCATAAGAATATTCCGACATTTGATTCTCCTTACCTTAAGGTAGCTTTCTATTCATTTCTAATGAAGGCTGGAATTATGCCTTCATAATATCAGTTAACGCATTTGCTAGCCGTACGGTTTCATCCATGGTATTATAATGAGCAAAACTCAACCTAAGCACACCGTCATCCGGGTCGAGGCCCATTTTTTTAACTATTCGGTAGGCGTAGAAATGACCGTGCTTGGTTGCTATACCCTTTTTGCCGATCAAGGTGCTCAACTGGGCCGATGTATGATTTTTCGAAATTATGGCAATATTCGCTTCCCGTCCCTGCATGGTGTTTTTGCCGAATATTCTGGCCGGCAATTGCGCAAGTCTTTCTAACAATACCTTACATAATGATGTTTCATGGCTGTTCATCAGATTAGAAATCTTTGATGCTTTTTTATTCAAGGGCAAATCAGTTTCTGCAAAATGATGATCATAAAGCATTTCAAAATAGTCTCCGAGGCCGGCAAGGGCGGCAATACTGGCATGGTCAGGTCCTGCCGTATCCAACTTTGACCAGGGCCGGTAGGCATTAAAAAAATGACACTGGGGTTCCAGCATTTCTAAAAAACCTGGTGATACATACATGATCCCCTGGTGCGTCGCGTATGTCTTATAGGTAGAAAAACAATATGCATCAGCCTTGGTACCCGATAGATCAGGCCACCGGTGCGGTGCGTAGGAAACTCCATCAATAATAACCTTTGCTCCAGCACTGTGTCCCATATCAATGATCTGATCGATGGGATTGACTGTTCCGATAATATTAGAGCTGTGGGTAACACAAATAATTTTGGTATTTTGGTTAAGCAATTTTTCCAGGTATGCTAAATCAAGTTCCCCGTCTCCGTCATTGACCTGCCACAGATTCAAGGTTGCTCCGGTGTGCTTTGCAACCCTTTCCCATCCACCAATGTTGGCCTCATGGTCTTGCTCTGAAATAATGATCTCATCTCCTCTAGAGAGAAATCCTGTGCAGGCATTGCTTAATGTATTCAAATTCTGGGTAGTTGACGGACCTATGGTGATCGTATCTGTAGCCACACCCAATAGATCTGAAATCACTTTTCTGCCCCTGTCCATCTGCTCTCCTGCAGCAGCAGCAAGTGCATTATCGCCATAGGGCTGCACCTTATTATTTCTGTAAAAATGCTCAAGTTTTTCAACCACAGGTCTGCAGGGAAATGTGCCCCCGGCGTTATCAAAAAAAGCCCATTCACTAGCTTCTTTTAAATCAAAGAAAGGAAATTGTTTGCGTGCAAATTCGACATCGAAAATCAACTGATCGGTAAACTTAGCCATAAGTTTTAAGCCCCTTTTGAAACATTAATGATTTATTATTCTCATTCCCATATCATGAACTCTCACAAATCAATATGCATATGCAAGTCTTCAAAATTTTACAAGTGCCAAAATTTTAAATATCGTGCCTTTATCATTTCTTTGAAACCTCATTTAAATAATTGCATGCAAAGTATCTTCAGACAGAGTAATTATGGAACCAGCCATGTGGCATGCAACCTGTCTTTATCCCACTCAAATCGGGCACGGCGATTCCCGGTTATTTTCAAAAGTAACCAATCAATTGAAAATATGTGCAACACAATAACCATAAAATTCTTCCGGCATCTTTCGGTTTCCAGAAGGGTTGGGATTTTATGGAGCAAAAAATCGGGCAATCCGGATGAGGGCTTATCAATGCGTGCGCCGGGAGGCTGTGACGTACAGTAATTCAGGCGACTTGTGATGCGGGTATCGGCCCACTGTCTTTCAACAAATGCATCATGCGCATGTAATGTTGCATATCCTGCTACTCTCACCTGAATTTTCTTTTGGGGATGATAAAATAACCAGCTGGTTTGCGAACAGTTCATAATCTCGTGCACCTTTGCGGATCGCGCATCCGTATGACAAACTAAAAGCCGGTCCGGCATCTTTACTTGTCTTAGGATAACGGTTCGCAAACTGCAGCCTTCTCTTACCCTAGTGCCCAGTACAGGCCAATGAAAGGGATCATTCGAATGGGCCGCCCCTTGCTCAAGCATTCGCCAAATACCATTTAATACGTCATCGAGAGTGTCCCATTTTTCTTTTTTGATTTTCATTTTGTTTCTCTACTTAATTTGAATGACTCCGCGTTGAGCGAAAGCTGTCATAATTGATGAGTCAGAATAGAATTCGGGTAAATCCGAAACCTGGCTGTTTAAATAACGCCAGCTAAGTTGAAATTACATGTTTGAAATGTATATCGCAAGTATGGATATCAAAAGACAATCTAAGGAGAGTAAAAGACAGGGGATCTACAGCAGAATTGATGTTTGCCAGGCTGACAAGTTGCTTATATGCTTTTGCTGCTAACGCTCGACGGGATAGTGATATTTGACGCCGACGCCATAGGTATATTGGGAATCTTGCGCAAGCAATTTCTGCCGCCATCTAACCTGAGCGCGATACATGTCCGGACTGGAATCATACGGGGATCTTTCTATACCGATGTAAATTTCCGTGCCGGGCAGCGGCGCATAATCGGACTCAAAATACATGCCGCCGCGACTGTAGTTGTGCATTTTGGCATCATAGTGTTCGCCGGCAGGAAAATTTTCGAGCAGGATGCTGGCCGTATGCTCAAAGCGCGTGGCGTCGCGTTGCTCAGGATGAGCCATTTATATCCCCTTTATGAATGCACTCGTTGCAATAACCGCTGTAGTGCAAGATGAATAAAAACGGATTATCCGCAAACTACAACCGGCTAGATAGACCAGTGTTGCTGCGATGTCAAAGAAAAAATCAGATCATTAAAAATAAATTTATTTTGAATAGTTTTAATTGCTTATGTTAATCTCAGACTATTTTATTGTTTGTAACCGATCTTTCTGAGAAATTCTTTTCGGACGTTGATATCCGCTTCATTTTCGATGCCTTTAGATTTAAATCCGTCAATCACACCCAAAATTCCTCTCCCCAGATCGGTTTCAGCCACTATCACCTCTACCGGATTGGCCGTGGCACAAAAGATGCGACAGACTTCAGGCACTGCTTTAATGGCATTTAAGACATTTATAGGAAAACAATCTTTCATAAACACAATAAAACTGTGGCCGGCTGAAAGGTTAAGGGCGTTTTTCTTCGCCAGTTCCAGAAGTTCATCATCCGTACCGGCATGTCGAATCAGGCATTTATCAGAAGCTTCACAGAAGGCCAGGGCAAATTTTGCCATGGGAACCGTTGTCACCATAATCTCGTAAATATCTTCAACGGTCTTGATGAAGTGGGACTGGCCTAAGATAAAGTTGAGTTCATCCGGATTTTCGATTTTAATGGTTGTGATTTCCATAAGACCCTCCATAACGATTAATTTACCGGCAATGCGCCCGATGAAAAAAAACCTTTAAATGAAAAAAAACCTTGACCGCTTGAGATGAGTCTGGTATTTCCTTCTTTTCATAAGCCTGTGATACTTTGTAGCATCATCTAATAAAGCTGCAAACCCATGCAGGCTTTACTTATTTCAGCCCGGATTGCATCCGATAAATGTGTGCGAGTAAATGTAGCCTCCCACTCTTGCAGTCCGGGCTTTTTTTAGAAGTGGTTTCAAAACCCCATCTAAGGCCCAATGGCTGCGTTGCCCCGCGAGTGCGGGATTCGCATCTGATTTTATAAATTAGGGTGCAGCACAGTCTCCGGCAAATGCTCACATACCCATGTATGCTGCGCTTTCCCGACTTGTCCCGCCATAGCCCGAAGCCTGTCGTAGGGCGACGGCGGATCGGCCTGACGCCTTGCCTTGATGCACACATTAATTTTTTAAAATCAAGACGTGCAATCCCGCGTTCAAGCGGGGAACCTGATATGAGATTCTGAAACCACTTCTAGTATCTCTCCTGCGCCCAATCCGCCGGTGGCAGATTACGGGATGCCTCTTTATCCACCGATGGCGCGCATCTGCCCGCAGACACGGACTGGATTTTTGGCAACCAGGTTGTGATCCGAAGGCTTATGCCTTACGGTCTTGATAAAAATATCTGCGAGTTGTTGGTCCGAGCAGTCCTCTCTGATGGCTTCTTTTAAATCTTCCTGATGATCGGACAACAGACAAGGCCTTAGCTGGCCGCTGGCGGTCAGCCTTAGCCGGTTGCATTTATTGCAGAAATGCTGGCTGAGTGCTGGGATAAATCCGATCTCTCCGATTGCATCTCTAAATTTATAGCGCCGGGCAGGCCCATCGTGTTTCGCTTCCTGAACGGCCACCAGATTCCCCAGGTCGCTGATTCGGTTTTTTATTTCCGGGGCCAGCAAGAGGGAATCGGGGTTGAAATCGGAGCGGCCGATGGGCATGTATTCGATAAAGCGGATGTGAAACGGATATTGAAATGAGAGCCGCGCCATGTTGACAAACTCATCGTCATTGATGCCTTTCAGGGCCACAATATTGAGTTTAATCGGATTAAATCCCATCTGATGCGCCTTTTCAATTCCCTGCCAGACCCGGTTAAATTCATTGTAACCGGTTATTTCATGATATTTTGCCGCATTCAACGTATCCAGACTGATATTGATTCTGGATATGCCGGCGGCCTGAATTTTTTCGAGGTTGTCCTTTAACAAAACCCCGTTGGTGGTTAAAGACACGTCTTTAAGACCCTCTGTTGCAGTCAGTTCGTTTAAAAATTCATAAACTCCCTTGCGCACCAGCGGCTCGCCGCCCGTAACCCGGACTTTTGATATGCCAAGGCGCGTCGCAACCCGTACCACCCGTAAAATTTCTTCGTAGGTTAATATATCCGCATGAGAGAGTTTCGGAATTAAATCCTGTGGCACACAGTAGCGGCATTGCAGATTGCAGCGGTCGGTAATGGATATGCGCAAATAATTCAAATGGCGGTTGAAATTATCGATAAGTTTAGAAGCGTTCACGGTTTGGATTCCAATTTTCAGCTGAATTCAGTCAAAGGGCGCTTTTATGCCTCCTGCCGTTCTTGGATTTGGGTCTGGTCAATCTTAAACTTTTCACGATATTCAGGGATTTCGATTATCGGTGGCCTTTCATGTCCTTTGATTTTTAAAATGTCTGCTTGATATTCTTCATTGACGAGATTGTACTGAATCATTTCGTCAAAAAGCGCTTCTTTTAAATCGATTAATCCCAGCCGAACTTTACGGTTGATAAACGTTTTTAAAATGACAAAAGACATGCGGCCCAGAGCTTTGGTGTCCTGATTGCGATGAATTCGCCGGTCGAGGTCTACCTGGGCCATGACATCCAGGCCCCAATTCGTATAAATGTCCATATTCATACTGGTTTCAACGCCGTAGCCGATAGGAAACGGTATACGTTCGAATACTTCCCTGAAGCCGGCGTATTCTCCGGAAAGGGGTTGGATTAACTGGGTCAGTTCCGGGAAAAACAGAGAAAACAGTGGTCGGATGACCAGTTCGGTGACCCGGCCCCCACCGGTTGGACGCATCTTGTTTTTGCCGATTGAAATCGGGCGATCGTAAAATGCTTTCACGAATTTAATGTCATCGTAGAGCAGCAGTGGACCCAACAAACCATAGGCGAAGCGGTGATGGATATTTTTAATATCCGCATCCAGGTAAATGATGATATCTCCTTGCGTGATAAAGAGCGCCTTCCACAGATTTTCGCCTTTGCCTTTATACTGATCCAGATGGGGGAAGATGTCTGTGGCCTTATAGACATCCGCACCATATGCCCTGGCGATTTCCCGGGTTTGATCTGTTGAACCTGAATCCACCACAACGATTTCATCCAGCAGCGGATAGCGGGTCATCAGTTCCGATTTCATGACGATGATTTCCTTGGCAATCGTTTTTTCTTCATTCAGCGTCGGCAGGCACAAAGAGATTTTAAGGTTCTTTTTTTTCTTCTCCTCAACGAGTCGCTTGAGATCTTTAAAATCTGAATGATGAAAGGTGTTATTTGTAAGCCATTTATTGTTCATCACACACCCCGCTGTCGATCGCCTGTAAGACACCGATGACCTGCGCTATCCCTTTATACATAGGTTCGATTTCCATGGTGGCCTTATCTTTATAGACATTTTCCCCATGGGTAATACCCAGGGTAACCGCCGGTATCTTTTGCGAAAGGAAAATTGACAACGCCGATTCAGTTGATTGGCTGAAAGGTTTGATCCCCAGCGTTTCCAGGACAGCCGCCGCATTCTTCACCAAAGGATGGTTATATTTTAAACGGGAAGCTCTCAAATTACTGATGGTCTTCAGGTTCAAATCAACTTCATTTTCATGGCTGATTCCCTCGACGATGTCTTTGATATACCTGAAAATCTTTTTGACCATTTTATATGAGTCGCTTCGTATTTCAAATCCCAGCGCAGCCTCGGTGGCAATTTTGCCGTGATTATCGCCACCCCGGATTTTTCCAATAACAATTCGCGAGCGGGGCCTCTGGGAGATTTTAAGATTCATGATCTCGTTCATCACTTCATTCAGGACGATGATTGCATTTGGCGTGTATTCATCCAATTTGCCCCGTTCACCGGAAATATTGCAATGAATTTCCCCCCGAATCATGCCATCAGAGAAATAATTCAGTCGGCCGAGTTCCACACCTTCGATACAAATGCCGCCTCTTATCGGGGTAGGCCAGGTTTTTAAAAGGTGCCGCACGCCCCTCAGATTTGCCTTGCCGATGGATTGAATCGTGCCGGCCAGCACGATATCCGATTCAAAATGCAGATCCAGTTTTTTAAATATTGCCGGCAGGGATGTGATAACACCCACACCGAGGGAATTGTCCAAAAGCCCGGGACCGGTGATGGTATTTTCCTTGATGGTATAATTTATGGGATGACCTTTATCAAAGAATGTATCCAGGTGCGCCAGCACAAAAATGGGCGGTTTGCTGGGATCGCCACCGCGAATGATACCGATCGGGTTCCGATATCCATCGGTGGTGACTTCGTCGACCTGGAATTCGACCAATCGATCCATGAACAGCATGCTGCGCCTTTTTTCTCTAAATGTGGGCGCAGGCGTCTGTCCGATCAATACGATGTTGGTAATAATGATCTCCCTGAGAGATTTTACCTCATCGACCAGGGCGGGTAATTTTTCGAGAAAATTATCCATAACCTTCTGAACCTAAAATGGTTGAAAGGATCTCGGGGAAAATCAGAAAAAACTGATGTTTGTGGAATCTATTGAAACATTCTAAATTACATCAAAATTGAGCTTCAGGTCAACCTTTCAGAGAATTAATTTCGCTTCGCTCTAAATTGGAATAATGAAAAGATGGGATAGTGGAATAACGTCATGCCCCCGGTACTTAAAAAGATTCGTGGTTTCAACACCTTATAGAACCCACAAGATGTAATTTGGTTGTTTTTAATCCCTAATAGGATATAATTGTCTTTAGGTGTTCACCCGCTTGTATAGGAAGATATTTTTTACATGAAGCTGTCTCAAAAAACGGATTTTGGTTCAAAATCAAGGCGGCCGTGAGGTTCAACCCGGAGGAATACTTGAGTATTTCGAGGACTTGAACCGATCGCCCAACACCGAGTTTGGGCCAAAAGACCTTTTTGAGATAGCTTCATATCAAATGAGGAGAAAGTAATGGCCAATCGTGAATACTATGATGTCATCATTATCGGTGGCGGTCCTGCCGGATTGTCAGCCGCTATTTATGCGTTAAGGGCTTCGATGCGTACCGTTCTGATTGAAAAGGCCTCTCCAGGGGGCCAGGTAACGTTGAGCGATGAAGTTGAAAATTACCCCGGCTTCAAAAGCATAAACGGTTATGATCTTTCTGAAAAATTCCTTAGCCATGCGAAATCTTACAATCTGGAAATCCTTGCACAGGAAGCCGCGGTTTTGGAACCGGGCCTTGACTGGCACACCGTAGAACTCGATGGCGACGAAAAGCTAAAATCCCATACGATCATCCTGGCCTCCGGGGGACTGCCCCGCAAGCTGAATATTCCGGGCGAGGATGAGTTCTATGGTAAAGGCGTATCCTATTGTGCGGTTTGCGATGGGTTCTTTTTTCGAGATAAAACCGTTGTGGTTGTTGGCGGCGGCGATACAGCGGTTGAGGAAGCCCTGTATCTTTCAAAATTGGCCCGAAAAGTCTATCTGGTTCATCGACGGGATACCCTGCGGGCCAGTATGATTTTGCAGCAACGCCTGGAGGCCGACAACAAGATTGAAATTCTCTGGGACACCATCGTCACGGCCATCAAGTCCCAGGAAGGGCAGGTCAGCGCCGTTGATTTGCAGGGCACCCAGACGGAAGAGACCCGGGAGCTGGCCGCTGACGGGATCTTTATCGGTATTGGATTTGATCCGAACAATCAACTCGTTCCCGCGGGCACCAAAGTTAATTCCGACGGTTATGTGTGCACCGACGAGAGATGCGAAACCAGCATTCCCGGTCTCTTCGCGATCGGAGATTTAAGGGAGAAATACGGGAGGCAAATCGTGCTCTCGGCTGCAGACGGCTGCACAGCGGCATTGGCTGCGGCTTATTACGTTGAGGTAAAGCGCGCTGCCGAAAACTTATAAACAGCAGTTGTTATCTTTGCCGATTTTTCAGATTTTTTAGCAATGCGATTATGCTGTCGTTATCTGTCCGCAAAGTCAATTTTGCCGTCCGGCAACAGGTATAATATCAGTGCTCGTCCATTTGTTACCGTCGGGTGGTGTGAGGATCCCGCTTCAAATACACACCAGCCACGTGACGTGCCATCAAACTGAGCTTCCGGAGTGATCGGCATCACCATGCAGACCTCGCCGGTCGGATGGCCATGGAGTGATCCCACTAAATCGGTCAAGTCCACGACGTCAACGCTGAGTCCGCCGGTTTCTTCACAGGGTTCAATAACCCGACCCCAACGAGGCCCCCCCTCCTCGCCGTTGGCACACATCCATCCATCGGCGATGGCTTCATGGCAAGCTTTCTCAATGGTATCGAACACATCGCCGCCAGGCGGAAAGCGGCGGTTGAGTTCTTCGCCAAGTTTAGCGTCGATGGTCATACTCGAGATCAGATCGGTCACGGGTTTAAGCAAAGCCTGAAATTCACTGATTTCCATAATAATGTCTCCCGGTTATGATGTTGTCAGTCAGTTCAATCGTTCAAATTATTTACCATTATTGTCAGGGAGGCGTCAACTTGTGATTACAATCGAATATCACAGGCTTTTCAGTGATTAAAAAGTTTGGATATGTTGGAGAAATCTGAACACTTGAGGGCGCATTTTCATTGCCGATTCTTGGTGGGCCGAGATGCCCAAATTTCTAAGATACGCACATTAAATTTTGAATTTTGCTCATCGAGGAAGTAGTGATTTATAATG
>JASFIX010000038.1:0-14215 GCA_050122435.1 Desulfobacterales bacterium | reverse complement strand
AAGCTGCCCGGTTTATTTTATTTCTTCTTCAGACTCCTTTTGAATTACCTGCGTCTCATCCAGTGAGACATCCCGGGTTTCATCCAATGAGGCATCTCTTTTCTCATCCGCCTTTTCTTCTGCAGGTGTCTTCTCCTCTTCAGGTGTCTTCTCTTCGGCAGGTTCGGGGATTTTATTTCTCAAACTACGGTTTTCTTTCTGTAATTGCTTTATTTTTTTACGCTGGGAAAACCGGGCGCTGATGCCCACAATCATCCCGATAAATACTCCTATGACAAGGGAACCATATACGACAGCATATACCGGAACTGGCATACTGCTCAATTGAAAATAATAGTGCAATGTCATTGTTTCTTTATTTTCTATACCGAACGTCACCAGCACAACGAGCACAATGAGCAACAATAAGGCTTTAAAATAGCTCCCCATTTTATTCTCCTTTAACTATTATCCTTTTTGGCCGGTTCACTTCAACATGGGATAAAATACGAATTCGATGCCGGAAGAAGAAATCATCCGTGTGTCTGCCATAGAGTAAATGCCAAACGCATTCGTTGTCAAGTTTTTCAGCCTATACATAACATGTTTCAAAAAAAAACCAAACGAATTTATTGCTTCTTTCCAGTGATCAGCTATCCCAAAACATATTGAATTCATTTAGTTTCTGAATCGAGTGCGCCATCGTTTTCATTTTCTGGCTTTGATGGCCGGATTCCGAGATTTTCAGCCGCTTCAGAGGCCAATTCTGCTTTGGCTCGCGCTTTGGCCGCGCGCCGCTTTGTTTTTTCTGCCTGCTCTTCAGCCGCTTTCAAAGACGCATGGAGTTCTTCGCGTTTCTGCGGGTCTATATTGTCTTTATCCGTTTCGGAATCCAGCTCAGTGAGTTTTTCTTTTAAACCGGTCACTATTTCTTGCGCCGCTTCAGCGGCTTTTTGCGCTTGGCGCATCTTTTTTTCGGCATCCTCCAGTGTATCGAGGGCGGAGGCCATCTCCCCGGCTTTTCCGGTGTCGGGTTCTGACTCTAACACGATATCCTCGGCAGCCAGCACCAGAGCGGTGGTAGGCAAATCAGAAAGAATTTGCTCAATCGGGTTGTCAAATGGATCCAGGGGCTGATTGCCTTTGAGGCGAAATGGCAGAAAAACCAGGGAAGCGCTCTGTGAATACGCGATGATGTTGCTCATATTGGCATTAAACACCATTTCCGGTTCAGCCTCAATCCGGGCGTCTGCTAACTTTTGTCGAAATTCATTCATGGTTTCTTCGGTCGGATGGTCGACACTGGGCGCTAAAACCCGAATTTTGGCTGTTTGCCACGCTTTGTTACGGGTTATCAGATAGGCCAGCAACAGCATTAAATGACTACTGGCGTCGTCCCACCACCACACATCGATTCGGCGCTCTTGGGCGGAAACGGCATGTAAACTTTTCCATTCTTCTTCATTTGTTTTCAATACGATAATATTGCAGCCGAGTCGAAAGGCCGTTTTGATCCGGCGGCCATAAAGGATTTCTCGGATGCCGAGCTTTTGGGTGCGTTCATGCTCGAACCAATTCAATAAGATCGTGTTTACCTTCAGGGGACCGATCCCGTAAGCCTGCACCAGGGTGTGAATTCCCTGGATCAGGCTCGGGGCCACGATGACCAGCGGAAATGCCTCGGAAGCATGATTGAGGATGTCTTTGCGCAGTTCGTTTTCGGCTTCTTCGCGAAGTTTGAGCATCTGTGGACCCTCTCCTTCGAGGATCCGGACCACCGTGGCAAATCCGGTATCGCTTTCGAGCCATTCCGTAAACTGTAACAACCGCTGACGTCGATGCGCATCGTGAGAAAACACCAGCAGCTGGGGGCGCCAATCCCGCGGATGTTCGGGCTCTTGTGCGGCGGCCAGAAGATTTGCCCGGATGCGCTGGAGATGGTAAGAGCGCCGGCTGTCGGCCCAGCGGGCCGGCCCGCTGGTGCGCTTTAAATATTGGTATAAGCCGAATAAAATTGCCATGGCAATCAAACCGGCGCTGATGTTGATCGCCAGCATCACTGCCAGGCAGGCCAATGCCCCCGCCAGACTGAGCCGCTGATCGAACCAGCGGAAACGCGGCCGAAACGATGGGCTGCCGGCCCGGGCTTCAAAATAGGTGGCATAATTCAGCAGGCCGTAGGAAATCAGAAAAAACATGGAAACCACCGGTGCAATGATGTTTAATTTGCCCAGCCCGATGGTGGCGAAGGCAATCGCGGCGGATAGCAAGACGCCTCGCCGGGGGTTGCCGGCTGCCCCATATCCTTTGGCAAACGGCAGCAGAAAGGGGAAAATCCGGTCGCCTGAGAGGGATTGTAAAATCCTGGGGGCCCCCAGAAAAGACGCCATGGCCGAAGACAGGGTGGCGGCGATAACCCCGGCTCGAATGAGAAATTCCACCACAGCCACCCGTTTCATGGATCCGTATTCACTCATTAAGGTTTCAGACGGCAGCGTAGCGGCGAAAACAATCGTCGCCAAAAAATAAACCACAATTGACACGCCCACGGCAATGAAGGTGCCGCGCGGCAAGCTCTTGCCGGCATCTTTCAGATCGCCGGACATGCTGACCCCCTGGGTAAAGCCGGTCACCGCCGGGAAAAAAATGGCAAAAATTACCCAAAAGCCCAGGCCGCCTTCAGGCACGGTCCAGTTCCGGGCCAGCAAGTTGCTGTCCCATTTTGTGACGCCGCCGATGAAAAAAGACAAAAGCGCTGCCACCAAGATGGTCATCACCAGATATTGAAACCGGGTTGCCCAATCCGCGCCCAACCACGCAAATATAAACAAGAAGCCTACCGCAGCGGCGGCAATGATCTGAGCATGGTAGCCTTCCGGCAACGCCAGTGTTCGGGCAAGCACCTCGCCAAAACCGATACAATAAAAGGCGATGGAAACCGATTGTGCCATAAACAAAACGATGCCAATGGCACCCCCGAATTCCAGGCCCAGGGTACGGGAGATCAAATAGTAGTCGCCGCCCCCCTTGACCTTGAGGTTGGTCGCGATCGCAGATAAGGAAAATGTGGTCAGGACCGAAATGCCGTTGGCCAGCGCCACGATCATCAGTGCCCGTGCCAGTCCTGAATTACCGACCACGTAACCCAGTCGCAGAAAAAGGATAATGCCGAGTATCGTCAGGATACTGGGGGTAAAAACCCCGGCAAAGGTTCCCAGATTTCCACCCGTTGCTTCTGGTTTCGGCCCTTTGTTATTTTTTTGCATTATTCTATTATTTAAATCCGCGTTATCAGCTCATACTTTGCCTGATACCTTGATCCGAAAGGATTTCACCGCAGAGACGCAAAGGGCGCAGAGAAGTCGTTTTAATTAAAAAAAATCTCTGCGTACTCTGCGTCTTTGCGGTGAGCCATATCACAATGGTCATCTTTTCGCGAGCAGCTCGTTTCAGGTTAAAGTTCCTCGGGTGTAAAGGCAACCCCATCATCAATTTGCCTTGAATCGCTGAAAAGCATTACCAATCGATCAATTCCCAGCGCATTGCCGGCGGCGGTGGGCATGTCGCCCAGGGCCGTGAGAAATTTCTCCGGCATCGGATAAACCGGTTTACCGGCCTTGCGACGATGATCCATTTCGCGCTTAAAACGCTCTCGTTGCTCAACCGGATCGGCAAGTTCGCTGAAGGCGTTACATATTTCGAGACCGCCGATGTATAATTCGAAGCGTTCCGCAAACCGCAAATCTTGCGATTTCAATCTGGCCAGGGCTGCACGGCTAGCCGGGTAATCATATAGAAAAACCGGCCGGTTTTGTGCCAGGTTGGGCTCAATTTTTTCAACCATAATTTCGTCAAACAGGTCACCTGCCAGAGCGTCATCTATCGGCATTGAAGCCAATTTTTCAAATGCCTCGCTAACCGATATCCGGGACCAGGGCGGGGCAAGTTTGATTTCTTGTCCCTGATAGATCAGAATGTCTCCTTTCAAACCGTTCTTGCGGGCCACGGTATTGATCAGGGCCTCACATTCATCCATCATATCCAAATAGTTGCTGTCCGCCCGGTACCATTCCAGCAGCGTCATTTCCGGCAGATGCAGACGGCCCCTTTCTCCATGACGGAAGCATTTGCAAATTTGGAATATGCGGGGGATGCCTGCCGCCAGCATTCGTTTCATGCAGAGTTCCGGCGAAGTTTGCAGAAACTCGTTGCCGGATTCAACCGCATCGATATGGGCCTCGGGGGCCGGAGCCGGTATCCGGATCGGAGTCTCGACTTCAAGGTAATCTCTATCAAAAAAAAAGCCTCGAATTGCTTGAATGATTCTTGCTCTCAGGTGAAGATTTTTTTTTAAAGATGCTTGCCGGTAATATCCCATAGACTATATGTTTATTGGATTGCAACGAAGGCGTCAACTTATTGTTAGACTGAGAATCCGTTTTTAAGTATTTTAGTAAGTTCTCGTATAATTTGTTTGATCTCTGTTTATCATCTTTTATCCAAGCCAATCCAAATGTTGCAAAATCATCGGCAATCCTTTAGATAAAATGTGGTTATCCGCTTTATTTAGAATATCTTGTCATTTGAAGAAAGAGCATCATTCGGGGAGGCACACATGTTAGGTCTAAAAAAGCTTTTTACACCGGTAAAATCCATAAATGCCGACGAAACAAAAACACTTATAGCCGGTCAGGCGGAAGGTGCGTACACCCTTCTGGATGTGCGCCAGCCGGGGGAATATGAAAGTGAGCACATTCCCGGAGCCAAACTGATTCCTCTGCCGGACCTAAAAGACGACCACAGTAAGCTGGATTCACTAAAGCCGGTCATCGTTTACTGTCGGAGCGGCAGCCGTAGTCTGGCGGCAGCTCAACTTTTATCCGGTCTGGGCTTCAACGAAATCTACAATCTGGACGGCGGCATTATGGGCTGGCAGGGGAACAAGGCTGCCGGTCCCCGGGAGCTTAATCTGGAACTGGTGCGCGGCGATGAAACACCGGCTGAAATGATTGCTTTGGCCTACGGCATGGAAATGGGGCTTGGCATCGTCTACAGGGAAATGGCTGAGAGATCAGATGATTCTGAGCTTAAAAGTTTATTAACAATGCTGGCCGACATCGAAAACCAACATAAAAAAAGACTCCTTAAAATACTGGCCGAAACCGATTCACCGATCAACGATGAGGCTGCCTACGAGGCTGAGCTGAGGCCTTCAATTCTGGAAGGTGGTTTTGGCTTGGATGATTTCATGAAAGAAAATAAATCTTTCTTTGGCTCTGTGATAGGTGTCCTCGAGCTGGCAATGATGCTGGAAACCCAGGCGCTGGACTTATATCTGCGGTTTGCGGACAAAAGTGCAGATGAACGAACCCAAAAGGCACTTTTTTCAATTGCGGATGAAGAAAAGGCCCACCTCAGTTCCCTGGGCAACCTGATGGAACTCAAGATTTAGCCAGGCAGGCGCTCGCGATAAATATCTTCACTGCGATCCTGTAGAAAAATCCGATCATATTCCCCGATCTGAGCCGCTTCAAACCAGCGGGTTCCCAGGTGCCTGCATACCTTGCAGGCGCGGTGGGGAATATGGACAGCCAGAATGTGGGCCCCGCGATCAGAGGAGGAGTCGATTTGATAGGTGCCTCCGCATTCCCGACAAGCATTGATGCGCTCACTCTGGAATTCAGTGATACCGTCGGTATCGTAATATATATCGCGCTGGCGCTCAAAAAGGTCGCCTTTTGAATGAAAATGTTCCTGAATATCTTCCCTTTGCCGCCAGGCGTTAATAATCGACTCACTGATCTGTGTAATGGCATCGGTCACC
The DNA here is from genome assembly GCA_050122435.1 of Desulfobacterales bacterium. Taxonomy (GTDB): domain Bacteria; phylum Desulfobacterota; class Desulfobacteria; order Desulfobacterales; family JAHEIW01; genus JAHEIW01. The sequence continues at coordinate 8,412 of JASFIX010000038.1, read as the reverse complement.
TGGGGTGTCTGGCGGATTTTATCCGGATCATAATCCGGCTCTTTGACATGGCTGTAATCCAATCCGGCCATGGCCAAAACGATGCCTAAATTCACATAGGGCAGCGCCCCTTCAATGGAATAGCCGCCTTCCAGAACGGCAATATCGGGCTTTAAAAGCGCGGTGAGTTCCGCATACCCCTGCGCCGAAAAATTCATATGGGTAATCGGATCGGTGTAATGGTTGTCCTGTCCGGCTGAATTGATGATAATGTCCGGTTCAAAATCTTCAAGGATCGGCAAGACGACATTTTTAATGGCATACAAAAAGCCTTCTTCAGATGTGCGGGGGGGCAAAGGGATGTTGATGGTGGTGCCGATGGCATTGGGACCTCCGAATTCGGTCGGGAACCCGGAACCCGGGTAAAGGGTGCGGCCGTCCTGGTGAATGGAGATGAACAAGGTATTGGGATCATGCCAGTAGATATCCTGGGTTCCATCCCCATGATGGCAATCGGTATCCACAATGGCGACTTTTTCGAGCGGGTAAGCCTGGCGGAGGTATTCGATCATGATGGCTTCGATGTTAATATTGCAAAATCCCCGGGCGCCGTGAACCACGCGCATGGCATGGTGCCCCGGTGGCCGAACCAGAGCAAAACCGCGCTCGACCTGTTTGTCCATCACGGCCATACCGATGGTTTTTGCACCGCCGGCGCTAATAAAGTGGGATTCGGTAGTAACCTGCCAGACATCCGGCACGCAAAAATGGGCGCGCTGCACATCTTTGAGTGTGACCAGATCGGGTTTGAGCTCGTGGATTCCCGCAATGTCAAAAAGTCCCTCTTCGAAGACCTGATCCTGTGTGTAAAGCAGGCGTTCTTCTCTTTCAGGGTGGGTCGGGCTAATGGCCCAGTCAAAGGCCGGGAAAAATACCAGCCCGGTTTTATGTTTTGCTTTTAACATCTTCGTTACAATCTCTTTGATTCATATTTTAGATGTCAGTAAACTTTTTACTCTCCTCGAAATTAAATTGCAAAATGAGCGCTGCGCTTGAGGATCGTCCGCCTGCGGCAGACTTGAGGAGCGCTGTGCTTTAAGTTGGAAGCAACAATGGATCGATCCATTAGCAATTAACGAGTAAATTGAAGTAACCTCCAACATCAAGGCCCAATGGGCCGCTCCTCAAGCCTCGAAGAGGCGATCCTTAAAGCCCGTATGGGCTGCTCATGTGATTGCCAGTTTAGCAATCACATCTTCATACCCATGAATCAGCCCCGGTTTGACTTGGACCTTTACCCGCATGTTTTTCCCAACAGTATTAAAGTCGCGGACCATATTAAATTCCATGTCTTCCAATATTTCCATTTCCAGATGATCCGGGTCTGCCCCGCGTTGGATTGCTTTGCGCTCGAGAAGATTCAGGGCGCAATTGATGGCATCGTGGCGGCTGAAATCACGATCCGTTGATTCAAAGTAGTCTTCCATTGGCGCCGCGGCGATTTGTCTTTCGGTATCCGCAAATAAAGTCACCTCGCAGGTGGTCCGCGCCAAGGCGGCGCCGATGGCATTGGCAACCTTCCATTTGGGCACCACCCGGACGCTGGCACCGAAAATTTTTTCGAGAGCTTTGGCAAAATAGGGAGCCGGACCACCCAGCACCAGAATGGTTGCGGGCTGTACCCGATATCCTTCCATCAGTTCATGGACGGTATATACCGGTTTACGGTTGATGTTCTCGATAAACGCCTGAGCCGCTGATAAGATGTTTTTACAGGCCCGGTCGAAAACCATCTCGGCCAGCGCCTGCACCTCAAGGTTTAGTTTCTTCGCGATGGGCTCAAAGCCTTTGACGGATTGTTGCCGATCCCCGCCGGTAATTTCGCCCAGCACGAACAGGGCATCGGTTGGTGTCGGTGCCGGGCCGCCGTAGGCCATTGCCGGTCCCAGGCGCTCCGGCCCGATTTGAAGCATTTGATCATTTACGGTAACCGCGCTGTCACCGCCCAATCCAATGGAAATGGTATCCAAGGCTCGAATCAGGGTATGGTAATTTCCCAGTTCGATGCCCACCGGATTCAAAACCGGTGCTCCTTTAATTAAAAGCGCCATATCGGTCGTGGTGCCGCCGATATCCATCACCAGCGTATCTTCCTCTTCAGCACTCAGTGCCACTGCGCCCATGACACTGGCCGCCGGTCCGGAAAGGATGGTCTCGCCGGGAAACTCGATGGAAGACTCAAATTTCATGTTGCTGCCATCGGCTTTTAGGATGCGAATCGGCAGCATCAGTCCTTTTGCGTTCAGGGATTTGCGAATGGCACCATAAAATTCTTTGTGTATCGGATACACAGCAGCGTTTAAATAGGTCGTTGCGATGCGGCGGGCGAAGTTCAGCCGGCCGGAGATTTGATGACCCATGAAAATTTTTGCAAAATCATCCTTTAGGATCTGAGCGATTTTTAGCTCATGGGCGGGATTGCGTATTGAAAACTTTCCAATGACGCCGAGAGTCTGAATCCCTTCTTTCTTGAATGCATCGGCGACGCGCGCGATTTCGTCTAAATCCAGCGCCTGTATTTCACGGCCGCGATGATCGATGGAGCCGGATACGGTGGAATAATACTTATGGGTTCGAAAATGTTCAGGGTCAATCCCGGGGCCGGCCGAAACGATTATGCCCACCGATGGGATTTTGTTCTGAACAATGGCGTTGGTAGTTAAAGTGGTGCTGAGGACAATCCGATGAATTTCTTCGGGATCGATATCTTCGGTAATCGCGCTGATACCGCTGAGAACCGAGTTGAAAAGATCGGTCGGATCGGTCAGGACTTTGGTTTCTTTTTCAAGACCGTCTTCCCCGATAAGGACCACATCCGTGTGAGTCCCACCCACGTCTAACCCGATGATCATATTCTAGCCTCAAACTGACTGAATAAAAAACGAATCGATGCTATCGGAAACCGCTTTGTTTGTCAATAAATGCAGAAGGGCAGTAGGCAGATCAGATCACAAAACTGCGTTCATGCGCTTTAAATCTTCCTTCTTGCCTAAAACCACAATTACATCACCGCCGTCGAGTTTTTCGGAAGGCATTGGGTTGAATACCATGTCGCCGGATTGCTTTTTGATGGCAACAATGATGACACCGTAATCCTTCCTTAGCTGGCTGTCGATCAGGGTTTTTCCGATCAAGCTGGAGTTATCTCCAATTTTGGCTTCTTCCATCATCAGACCAAGATGCGAGCCCATCATGGCAATATCAACAAAGTCCACTACCGTTGGTTTTTTAAGCATCTGGGCAATACGCCGTCCACCGATCAGGTAAGGTGATACCACCCGGGTTGCGCCGGCGCGTAAAAGCTTGGCCTCATTTTTTTCTTCAGAAGCCCGGGCCAGTACAAAAACATCCGTACGAAGACTCTTGGCAGTCATGGTAATAAATACGTTGTTGGCGTCGGAATTAACGGCGGTAACAATTCCTTTGGCTGCCATCACCCCGGCCTGCATCAGTGCGTCTTCGGTGGTTGCATCCATTTCCAGGTAAAGGTATTTTTGGGCTTCGATTTGTTCGATGACCGACGGATCCTGTTCAATAACGACAAAATCAATATTATCGGCATCAAGCTCACTGCAAACAATGCGGCCGATGCGACCGAAACCGCAAATGATAAAATGATTTTTTAATCCGGAAACCTGTTTTTGCACTTTTCTCCTCCCAAAAATTTGAACCAGCTCACCTTCCACCAGGGCTCTGACCAGCACTCCGATTGTATAGGCACCGACACTGATGCCCAGGACGATGATGATAACGGTTATGGCACGTCCGGCCTGCGAAAGCGGGACCACCTCCGCAAAACCTACTGTGGAAAGGGTGATGACGGTCATATAAAACGCTTCAAAAAGCGGCATGTGTTCGACGAAATAGTATCCACAGATGCCGAAAGCAATAATTGCGATCAGCATGAGCAGCGAATACCGCAATTTTTTCGAATCCATCATGACTCCAGTAATAACAGATATCGTGTAAAAATAAAAATTAAACTCTTGCTACCAAAGAAAGATTACTTGCCGGCTTCAAAAATTAAGCGGCAGAACCTTTCGGTTCTGCCGCCTGTATCATAAGATGACTAGAATATAGCTGCTGACTTAACTGAGTCTTTTAAACAATACGTCAATAGGTCAATGGCCTAGTTAAGTAAATCTTTTAACGTTTTACTGGCAACAAATTTGGGCGCTTTGGATGCTTTAATTTTAATTTCCGCACCGGTCTTGGGATTTCGGCCTTTGCGCGCTTTTCTTTTTGTGACTTTGAAGCTGCCAAATCCCGCAATGGTGATCGGTTGACCCTTTTTCATGGCCTTGGGAATGCTTTTAAATACACAATCTACGGCGGCCTGAGCTTCCTTTTTCGTGCCGACAACTTTGGCGACTTCGCTGATAAGATCTGCTTTGTTCATTTAATTCTCCTTTCGCGTTTTTTTATGTCCGCTTTAAATGCTGGTTTTACAAAGCGGACAGAATTTTCGAGGCGTACCTCTTCCAATCCAGTGAAAATTCATAATATGACGTTCCCCACATTTAGGGCATATGCACTCGACTGATGTTTTGTTGGGATCTTTACGTTCGCTGAGATCCTCTTCTAACATGCTGGGTGGCCACTCATTTTCCATCTTAATTTTTTCTCCAAACTTCAGATGCCCATTATTTTTTCTAATGCTTCCTGTTTAGTTTTACATTTTATGCACCGCCTGGCAATCGGCCTTGCTTTCAGACGCGCAATCGCGATCTCTCTACCACAGTCTTCGCAGATACCATACTCTCCGTTATCGATGTCCTCTAAAGACTTTGTGATTTTGTTGATCAGCATGCTTTCCCGATCCCGGATACGAAGAGCAGTACTCCTATCGGATTCAAAAGAGGCCCAATCCAGATAATCGGCCGAAAACATTTCGACTTTCAACAGCCCTTCAACTGTACTGTTTGCAGAATGTTCCAATTCATCTAACCAGGCTGTCAAAAGGTTTCTAAAGAATTCTAAATCAGCTTCTTCCATTTTCAAAAACCTCGTTTGTTCGTATTTGGCTAAATCTGCAGTAACTGATGTCCATTTTGTTGAGGCGTGGAGAACAGGTATTAGTAAATATCTTCATCCATTTCTGGCATGGCCATGCGTTTGGATTTTTTCTCGGGTTTTTCGGTGACCAGGGCCTCGGTGGTGATCATCAACCCTGATACAGAAGCGGCATTCTGCAACGCAAAGCGCACGACTTTGGTCGGATCAATTACACCGGCCGCCATCAGGTTTTCATATTTTTCAGCTTCGGCATTGAAGCCATAATCGTCCTTGCCCTCTAATACCTTTCGGTAAACCACCGATCCCTCATATCCTGCATTTTCTGCGATTTGTCGCAACGGTTCGCCCAGGGCCCGTTTTAGAATCTCGATGCCGTTTTTCTCTTCATCGGAAACATCTATTTTATCCAGGGCTTTCATACAGCGGATCAAAGCCACGCCGCCGCCCGGTACGATCCCTTCCTCTACCGCCGCGCGGGTGGCATTGAGGGCGTCCTCAACCCGGGCTTTCTTTTCCTTCATTTCGGTTTCAGTTGCAGCACCAATACGGATGACTGCGACACCGCCAATGAGTTTTGCCAGGCGCTCCTGCAACTTCTCGCGGTCATAATCGGAGGAGGTTTCCTCGATCTGGGTTCGGATCTGGCGCACGCGGCCTTCAATTTCGCTTTTAGATCCGACGCCTTCGACAAGAATGGTATTATCTTTGTCGATTTTGACAGTTTTGCATCTTCCAAGATCATTGCTTGTCACGTTTTCCAGCTTGATGCCCATATCCTCGGAAATGACCTGGCCACCGGTCAGAACGGCGATATCTGCTAGCATGGCTTTGCGGCGATCACCAAAACCCGGCGCTTTGACGGCTGCGACCTGCAAGGTGCCGCGAAGCTTGTTCACCACCAGCGTGGCCAGGGCCTCGCCCTCTATATCTTCAGCGATGATCAATAGCGGCTTGCCCTGCCTGGCAACCTGCTCCAGCAGCGGCAATAGATCTTTCATGCTGCTGATTTTTTTTTCGTGCAACAAGATGTATGCGTCTTCCAACTCCGTTTCCATCTTTTCGGGGTTGGTGACAAAGTAAGGGGAAAGATAGCCCCGATCAAATTGCATACCTTCTACGATATCCAGCGTGGTTTCCATGCTTTTGGCTTCTTCGACAGTGATGACGCCTTCCTTGCCGACTTTTTCCATGGCCTCGGAAATCAGATCTCCGACCATGGGATCATTATTGGCGGAGATGGTTCCCACCTGGGCAATCTCGGTTTTATCCCTGGTGGGCTTAGAAAGTTTTTTCAATTCCTCAACAACAGCGGTCACGCTTTTGTCAATGCCGCGTTTGAGAGCCATGGGATTGGCTCCGGAAGTCACCAGTTTTTGACCTTCCCGGTAGATGGTCCGGGCCAGAATGGTTGCAGTGGTCGTCCCATCGCCGGCCATGTCGCTCGTCTTGCTGGCGACTTCTTTGACCATTTGGGCGCCCATATTTTCGAATTTATCTGCGATTTCAATTTCTTTGGCCACGGTTACGCCATCTTTGGTGACCACCGGTGAGCCAAATGATTTCTGCAGAACCACATTACGGCCCTTTGGTCCTAATGTTACCTCAACAGCGTCTGCCAGGGTGTTGACGCCCTTTAAAAGGCGCTCCCTGGCTTTCACATTGTATGCAATCATTTTGGCAGGCATTTCTATCCCCTCCAATTATTCAAGTATTGATAAAATATCGTCCTCACGCATAAAAACGTGCTCAACATTGTCCAGCTTAATTTCGGATCCGGCATATTTGCCGAATAGAATACGGTCTCCGACCTTTAGTTCCAGAGGAATGCGTTTGCCGTTTTTGTCTATTTTACCGGTGCCGACGGCTACAACTTTACCCCGCTGGGGTTTTTCCTTGGCCGTGTCGGGAATGATTATTCCACCGGCGCTTTTTTGTTCCTCATCTTCTCTGAGCACCAATACTCGATCGTTTAATGGTCTGATTTTCATTTGTTAAAACCTCCTTTCCAGCTTAATTTTCAAAAAGGAAGTCATCTTCCATAATCAAATCATCTGAATCCGGACTGTTTTCATCATCGAACGGATTTATTTCATCATCATAAGAGAAATAGGATCCGTATAGATCTTCGAAACCGCATTCTATTTCGGGATCCAATGCGAATCTGGAAAGAAATTCCTTGTCAGATTCATTCATGGTTTATTCCTCCCAAAGTCCAAAATCATATTGAATTTTATTGCGATAACCCCGTCTGCGGTCTTTATGTTTTTTTTCCGCTTGAAAATCCTTTGTCTTAAATTTTTCTTTACGCCGCATTGGACTTCGCTTGGGTTCGCTTAAATCCGGGCCGCTGTAATCACCAGATTCATCATATGAATCTTCTAATTTGCCTCTATTGTGGAAGAACGTCTCTTTCTTCATCTGATCCCCTCTTTCTGCCGATCACGCAGTTGGGTCCAAAAGGTTTTCAATAACCCAATAAAATAATTAGGCTTGCTTTTGACTCGGTCCGCTATTTTCAGGCACATCATTTATGATCTGATATTGTCGAACACTGAGAATTTCGTGACCATTCAGTTGTTGTCTGAGTTTACCCTGAACTGCCACTTTCTTATACGTCAGATTCAATAATTCTTTGCCAGGCCCACTAAAGTCAATCTGATATTCCTTTTTATCGTCCGTATGGATGGCAATTCGGGCCGGTTTGCCCTTTTCGTTCCACCTCGATGGCAAAATGATTCCCAGTATGGGCGGTGCAGCGGATTTATTCTTGTGTTTTTTGATGCGCAAAGCTCACCTCGATATTCATTCGTCCTATAATTCGGAGATGATATTACTGCGAAATTTTAATTTTTATTCCGAAACCGCTTTAAATGACTTCACTGTAATTATTTTCATATCTTCTTTTTCTTCGACGGTTCCAGTTACCTTTACTTTTACAGCGATATAGTTAATTACCAGGTCATCACCTGTTGGCGTATTGGCAACCTCATAAATTTGACCATCCGCCACGATCTGTTGGGTATCATTCACCTCGCCCACAATAGTAATATCGCCTGCGAAGGCTAAATATGAAAAAACTAAAAACGATGCAGAAATGCACAAAAGTCCAAAGAATATGATTTTATTTCGCCCTTGCATTGGAAAACTCTCCTTAAATTTAAGTTAGATTTATGTGCGGAGATCAGCACGCTCATAGAATAGCAACTGCTGTGCCAATTCAATAAGATATTGAAATCAATATTAATATTAATATTTTTGACTAAAAATGAAGAACCTTTTGTTCCGAAAACAACTTCGGAGTATGGTCATGCGGGGACAGTGTAAGAAGTTGCTGCCTAAGCTTTTGGAATAATTGAT
>JASFIX010000037.1:0-14242 GCA_050122435.1 Desulfobacterales bacterium | reverse complement strand
GGCGCCGTTTTTATGGCCGTTTACATTGGGAATCGGGATACGAGTGGCAAAATGCCGCGACAATTCATCTACCGTTTTGATCTTCTCCGATTCGGTTAAGTTCATTCCGGACCGAATCCCGATCATCGCCAAATCGGTGATGGCCAGCGGGATCCCACCTTCGTGGTTGCGGGTGACATGCTCATCGGACCAGATTTTTTTGCCGGTTCGGGTATCCCAGACCACAATAGATGCTCCCACCGCCATCTGGGAATAGAGGCCTGCATACACTTTTTGAAATTCGGTTACTTCACCGACCACCACCGCATCACAGCGCAGAATTCGGCCCACCTTTTTCGCCGATGCCTTACCGAACTTTTCATACTCCGGCAAATCATAGCGTTTGAGTTTGCGATCAACTTCATACAGTTCAATATCTTTATAGGGTTGGGCACTCAGGTGGCTGTAGAAGGTTGTACGCACAATTTCAGCGATGTTGTCTGATTCGGTCTGGTTGCCAAATGGCAGAATCGCAATGGACTTGGGAGGATTCCTGTGAATAACTTGCTGGGCGCTCTCCTCATTATCTTTGATAAACGGAAGCTTGGCACCGCACCCGCATAAAACCATAAGAGCGACTATAATGGCAATCCATCTTCCTTTCCCCCCGTCAAATATTATCCTGCCGATTATCTCGACCAATTGATATCCCCTTTTTATCAATTCGAATCCGATCTCAGAACCTCGATCGGCGGGCGCTGTCTCTGCTACGAGGTACCCCCCTCAAAAATGCAGTAAGATTTCAATAAAATACAAAATTTTTTCATAAAAAAAGCTGCGCCACCATGACCCGGTAACCCAGCTTTCACAACTCTTGTGGCAACCCGGCGATCCGCCTGCCGCGGACCCGTGGCTTTCCGTCTCCCGATTACTCGGGGTTTGGCTTTTTCATGAGTATTTATTTGGTGTTCATTTTAGTTTGCGATCCTTTAGCATGCAATAAACAAGCCCAAAATATCGAAATTTTAAAATCTTTATTATTTCATTTGGTTATATTTGTATTGCATTTAACGCCAAAACCATTCTGACAAAAATTGTCAGATTTTGTGACAAAAAAAGAGCTTCAAGAACGGATCGATCTAAACGATTTAATCACGGCAAAGAATCAAAATATTATCGTTTAAAAAATACCAACTCGGCATTAAAGCCTTTCTAAAAAATGCCGATAAAAAACATATACCTAAATTGCGTAGGACAATATTCAACCGAATCCTCCTCTGTGCGGCTCGGACCCAAATAAATCGCACGAAAACGGTAAGGTGCATGTTTAAATTAAATCAAAATCAGACCAAGAATAAAAATCAACAGCCCTCCAGACAAACGCCAATGGAGGATAAAACCATTGTGTTCGATACCCCCAGCGAAGAAACGCTGGGCCCTCGATTGGTTTGCACCACCTCTAGTGGCAGAAGCAAGATCATCCCCCTCAAGCTAAAAAAGCTCATCATTGGCAGATCGAATGAAGCCAATTTGAAATTGATTCATCCGTCCATTTCACGCAAGCACTGTGTCATTGAAAAGCGTGACAACGGTTTTTATGCCAGGAATATCAGCACCACAAATCCCCTTTATCTAAATAAACGAAATGTATCCGAACAGCGCCTGTTTTCGGGAGACAAACTCCAAATGGGAACGTTTTCCATCACCTTTATTTCCGATGAGAAGGCCGACACCCGTCAGGCGACGCAAAAAATCATCACCAAACATACACGATCGAACCGGGGGGTTTGGCTGGCGGCCCTGTTGATTTTTATTTTTACAGGATACCTGCTCTATTTGCATGTCTACACGCCGTGGCAAACTCAACAGAAGTTGTCCGAGGTTGCCAACCAGATCGAGTTGGGAGATTACCTGCCAGCCAGAGATATGCTCAAGCAGCTATTGTTATCCGATATTTCTTCAGAAAATGCCCAAACAGCGAGGGAAATGCTGGCTCAAATCACACTGGCCATCACCCAGCAGAAAGCTGAAAAAGGAAATGTGGACGAGGCCAAGGTATTTTTAAAAAAATATCTGGCGGAATACGGGCATGGCAAAGAAGCAGCGGCGCTCTGGGACCGTCTGGATTTTTATCGCTTAACCCTTGGCGAACAGCTGGAGTCAATAAATCAGCATCAATCTGCTCTCAGGGAATATTCGTCGATACGGGAAGACAGTCTGTATTTCGAAGAGGCCCAGAAGGCCATCCGCCGCATCTGGCTGGCCTATCAGAAAAAAACACACCAGAAACAAAACGTCGCTCAACTGCTTCAAAAAGCCGAGGCCCATTTTCTCGCCAGACGCTACCTGACACCGGTCAATAAAAATGCCTTTGCAGCGTATCAGGCGGTTCTTTCAGTGGACCCCAAGCATGAACTGGCACTTCAACGCATTGAACAAATCAAAACATTTTACCGTGAACATGGCGACGGCTTTTATAAAAAAGGAAACTGGCCAAAGGCACTTTCATATTATGAACGCTACGCCATCATCGATCCTGAGTCCTCTGAAATTAAGGCAAAAATAAGTGCCTGTCGCCAAAAAATCGTGTCAGCTCAAAAAGGAAACACAAAATCCGGTCGCCGCAAAAACAGAATTGCGCAAGATGAAGACAATCAAAAGCGTGAAGAGGTCCAGCGGCTTCTGGAAGAGACCGGAACCGAAAGTTCCTGGATCATGAAATATCTGTTTGAAGAGCAAGAGGGTGAGAAGAGTTCCGATACTCCGTGGTAACCCTTAGAAGTGAACGTTCTAAATTGCTTTGGGGATTAATCGCTAATCATGAAAACAACAAAACCATTTTTGACCGTATTGATAATCGCCTGGTTGGTGCTGGGCCTGAATTCCTGCGCCATTAAAAATATGCTGCTTCCCGAACCGGAACCGACTGTACTTGAAGAAGAACGGCTTCCACACAAAGTAGCGATTGTGCCCTTTGTCAACCAAACATCCAACCCCGAAGCTGGCAGTGTGGTCCGCAAGATGTTTTACAACTTTTTTGGTTCCTTAAATTACCTTGATCTGGAACCCTTTGTGATCGATGACAACCTGAAGAGAAATGAGCTATACCAGCCCATCCTATCGGGTGAAACGATTTCCGCAGCGCGCTTAGGACAATTGCTGGGGGTTGATGCGGTCATATACGGAGAGGTTCTCAATTTAGGCAAAACCTATGCCCTGGTATATTCCGACAATGCGGCCGGACTCAGGGCGAAAATGGTGCGCTGTGACAACGATCAGGTCATCTGGGAGCTTGAACACAATATCCGTATCCAGGAAGGCAGTGTACCATTGAGCCTCACCGGGCTGGCGGCAACGATTGTGAAAACCGCCATCAGCCATCAAAAGGCGACTCACCTGCAGGCAGCCGCCGAACTATGCATGCAGATGGTGGCGACAATCCCGAACCCGGAGGCGCTGACGGATCCGCCACCCCGGATTATCGCGCTGGTTCACAACGCGGGGGGCAAACTGCTGCAGCCCGGAGATTTGTTGAAGGTAGCCATGATCGGTGAAAAAAACCAGACTGCCAGCTGGAGCATTCCCCCGCTGGTGAAAAATCTTCCGTTAAAGGAAAAAGAACCCGGGGTCTATATCGGCGCTTATCGCATCCGGAATAAGGACCGCCTACCCAATGGACGCGTCATCGGTTATCTGCGTTCCGATACCGGGACCGGAAGCCAGTGGGTCGATACCTTAGGGCCAGTTAAAATTGGCGAGCCGACCTTGCTGCCCGCAAAAATTTCAAAAAATACAGTTCTGAATGCCTTCAGAAGCCCTTATCTTGTCGAGGGCGCCCTGGTGGTTTTGCCCGGAGCCAGGCTCACGGTACAACCCGGCACCGTTATCTGGTTTCGCAAGCTTGGATTAATTGTTAAAGGAGAGCTCCAGATTAACGGCACAGAAGCTCAGCCGGTGCGCTTTGCCAGTTTAGGCTCGAACAATTGGAAGGGAATTTTTTTTGACAAAAGCCAAACCATAAACCAGTTGCAGTACTGCCAGATTTCCAATGCGGAATTTGGTATCAGGTCGTCCGGATCGACGGTTAATCTGCAAAATTGCATATTTCAAGATAATGTCTGGGGCATCGTAATTGAGGAGGGAAAGGCTGAAATTTATAACAGTCTGGTTCGTACATCGGACAAAATCGGCATCGCTGCCCGCAAAGCGTACCTTCTGGTAAAAGACTCCGTCATCACGGAAAACGGCTCCGGAGGCTTTATTTTAGAGAAATCAAAAGCTCGAATCCAACAAAACAATATATTGAACAACGGCAACTGGGCCATAAAAGCGGTCAGTTCAGCCAACGGGGTTAAAGCGACAAATAACTGGTGGGGAGTTGATGATCCCGAGCAAACCGAAATTATCGGGAAAATGACCATTCAGCCGATTTTAAAAAAGCCGATCAATTTTAAAATCGCAAAATGATGCTCCCCATAGCAAGTTTAAGGTATTCAGGCCAAGGCGAATAATTCAAAAATCGTGACGTTTTCTTCATATCGGAGGAACTCCCCGACTCTTCAATTCAATCAGAAGTCGGGGAGTTTTTTTTAAACGGCCTAATAACAATTGGCAATATCATATATTGCTTCTTTCCGAACGGTCTGTCCGGCCTGCCGAAATGCAAGATTTGACTTTTTAAATGCTTTCTGTCATGGAAAAACGCAATATGAAAAAACGACCCATTCATATCAAAGCCGTTCTTTTTCGCCTTGAACCGACGTCTGCTTTGTTGGCAGTCAGCCAATATCTGGTTTCAAAAGATCTGCGGCTGGGAATTATCAGCCGCTCGGACATAAATTCAGTCCGTCAGAATTTAAGCAATTGCGGATTTGTCAATGAAGATGAGATGAATGTCATCCTCAGCCGACCTGATATCATGAAAAATAAAGCGGATGCGGATCTGATTCAGACCACCGCGCAGAATATGGACGTAGCAGTTGAAAACCTTTTGTTCATATCGCCATATCCTTCCGAGGTACGGAACGCTCGTCAGATTGGCGCCATAACCGCTCGGATATGCACTGAACAAACCGCCGATCCGGCAACCTCTGCCGGCGACTTTGAGATCGAAGATATTGCTCAAATAAAGGACCTCGTAGACATGGGAGTCCCGCTTCCATCCGGTAAATTGCCCAACCGGCTCTTGCATGATTTTTTGGATCAGTTTATCTTCGATGACCCTTCGGTTTTAATCAATCCCGGGGTTGGAGAAGATATCACCGCTGTCGATATTGAGTCCCGTGAAGTTCTGGTACTGAAAGCTGATCCGATTACCTTTGCCACCGATTCAATCGGGCAATATGCCGTGCTGGTAAATGCCAATGATATCGCCACTTCCGGTGCGATCCCCCAGTGGTTTCTAACCACCTTGTTTTTCCCCGGCGGAACAACGCCGTCTCAGATTCAACACGTGTTCGAAGAACTCAAAAGTTTTTGCCGGCAATGGGGAATTACCTTATGCGGGGGACACACCGAAATCACCGAAGCCGTTAACAGGCCTATCGTTGCTGGCATGATGGCCGGAACAGTTGCTCGGCGTGACCTGATTGACAAACGCTATATGGAAAAAGGGGACCGGGTGCTGTTGACCAAAGGGGTGGCCGTAGAAGGAACGGCCATTATTGCCAGGGAATTTGGCGATCGACTTAAAAAATTGGGTATGGCTGCCGGCGAGATTGATCGCTGCCGGCAATTTTTGGATAACATCAGCATTATTACTGAAGCAAAAATCGCCGCTGCAACTGCGGGTACCAGCGCCATGCACGATATAACCGAAGGCGGTCTGGCAACAGCGCTTGAGGAGTTGAGCATTGCGGGAGGACGGCGCATCAGGGTCGATATCGATAATATTCCAGTGTTTCCGGAAACCCAAACAATATGTGATTTATTGAATATCGATCCCCTGGGATTAATCGGCTCCGGCAGCCTTTTGATATGCTGCCGTAGCAAAGATTGTAAAAAACTTGTAGAAGATATTGCTGCTGCCGGTATTGAAATCACACTCATCGGTGAAGTCTTGGATAAGGGCCTGGGGATCAGGGCCTACAAAAGAAAAAAGCAGGTGTCATGGCCTGCTTTTGCGGTGGATGAAATTACGAAGTTATTTTAAGGGTTGAGTCGGTTGAGCCCGTTACCCGTTGAGCCGGTTAAGAATATGATATTTTTTCCTTTTTTAACGGGCTCAACCGGCTCAACGGGTCAACCGGCCTATTTATTTAAACCGCGGCGGAATATTTCAAAGGCGACATCCAGGGTCTGTTTGAGATAATCTTTTCTCTGGTCGATAATCTTTTTGCTGGTCAGCCACAAAACGACACCGGAAAATAAGGCCCAAAACGTATCCGCCAGCGCCACAGGATGCCGTTCTATAAAAATCCCCTTATCCACACCTTCTTTGAATATCTGGGCAATGGAGCCGAGTGATTTGCGAGACAGCACTTTAATTTCTTCCATCAGTTGCGGCGATAAATTCTTTAGGGTTTCACTGGATTGCAGATGAAACATGTTTATGATGATTAAGGGATCAAATTCGTAAACATCGTACATCGCATCTACCAGGGACTTTAACTTTTCCTCAGGGCCGGCGTCTTTTTCTTCATTGACATGTTCAACTCTAATTAAAAGGTACTGAAGTATCCGCAAGGACAGAGAGGCGTAAAGTTCTTCTTTGTTTTTGAAATAAAGATAGAGTGTGCCGGGACTGAGCTCGGCTTCCTGAGCGATGTCCTCCATTGTGGCCTTATTAAAGCCTTTATCGGAAAAAACCCTTTTGGCGGCAACCATTATCTGTTGCCGTCGCCTTTCCTTTTCTCTTTCTTTCCTTTCCTGGATTCCCATAGCGATATCCTCTGAATATTATTTATTTATAATATGACTACATAATTAGTATTTATTATTTAGTCAAGAAAAATATTTCAGATAGTGTGTGGCGCAGACCTTTATACTCACTCTAACTATTTGGAATTATTATAATTTTAATTTTTTATAGAATCGCGTCTAATTCGATATTTTTTAGGGATTGATTAACATTCATAAACTTATAAAACATCTAGTGCGCAATAAAAGCTTGCCAGACAGAGATACAAATGACATGGTGATTTTTGACTATTATAAGGAGGAAAAATGAGTGAAAAGTTAAAATCCAGCGCTCAAAAAGTTCAAGAAACACTACAAGGCTATGACCTGAAATGTGAAGTCGTCCAAATGCAGGACACCACGCGGAGCGCAGGAGATGCCGCCCGGGCGGTCGGCTGTGAAGTGGGTCAAATCGTAAAATCGCTTGTTTTTGAAGGCAAACAGTCCCACCAGCCCGTTTTGGTCGTCACCAGTGGTGCCAATCGCGTCAACGAAAAGACCATCGGACAAAAACTGGCTGAACCCATCAAAATGGCCAATCCTGAATTTGTGCGCGAGATGACCGGTTTTGCCATTGGTGGGGTCCCGCCGGTCGGCCACCGTCATACGCTGAAGATTTTTATCGATGAGGATCTGATGCAGTATGATGAAATCTGGGCAGCCGCCGGAACACCCCATGCTGTTTTTAAGTTAACACCCGAAGAACTGAAAACCATCACCAACGGTGATGTCATCTCCGTCAAATAGCGGGTTCCCTGCTTTTTCAAGGATTCAGATGCAAAGGGGGCAAATCTTGATGAATGAGACACACTGATTCGCATAGCGCATGGCGCAAAGGGCAGAGCGTAAAAAATTGAATTCCCCTCTTTATAATCAAATCGCTTTGCGCCATGCCCTATGCGCTATGCCATCTCCTACCCGATGGCGACTTGTATGACATCCTTTCTGGCATCAACCCGCTGAACCGTAATCTGTATTAAATCTTCTGGCTTTAATTCGATGCCGCTTGAAATTGGCAGATCGCACTCGAGCATGTACTGGGTCAAAAGGATCTGATAATTTCTACGGGCTCGATTCAGTACGATGGCCTCTTCCTTTTGTCCAATTTGACTTTCCAGGTATTTGAGCAGCCAATAGCGATGGCGCGTGTATTGAACCCTGCCAACCTGGCTCATCGGCAGTTCAAGGGATTGAATGATTTCATTGATCTGATCGACGGTGTAAGCACTTTCAAGCCCCAGCGAAGCCCTGATCTGTCTCTGGGTGACCATATCGGAATATTTTCGAATGGGTGAAGTCGCGGTAACATATGCATCTAGGCCCAGACCCGAATGCCATTCGGCACCGGTGCTTAGGACGAAACGGCTTAATAACCGGCGTTGCATCCAATTTTGAAACAGTGTTCCCTCGTGATTTTTATATAATCGTTCCCGCGGTTTGGATTGCGATCTGAATATGGCGGGTATCTGGCGATCTTTTAGATATTTCGCCATTAACCAGTTCGCCATGATCATGAGCTCAGAAACCAGCATCCTGCCCGGACTTTCGCGATTAATTTTATTGATGGACACTTCCCGATTTTCATTGATCCAGATGCTGATTTCCGGAACTGTTATTTGGATGGCACCGTCATCCAGTCTTTTCTTGCGAAATTTTTCGGCAATATCTCGCAAGATACGCACATTCCGGTCTTGCTCGGCATAAACGTTGACATCATAATAGGTGAATTGCTGCCCGACTTTGATCAGGCTTGGAAAAATTTCATAATTCTCAATCTCAGCCATCGGGTTCAGCTGAATCATAATACTGATAGCCGGTCGCACCTCTCCGGCTTTCAAGCTGCAGAGGCCTTCGGCCAGAATTGGCGGCAACATGGAAATCTTCTGATCCGGCATATAAATGGAGCTGCCGCGCAAACGGGCCTCCTGGTCAACAACGTCGTCTTTTTGGATAAAGTGACCCACATCGGCAATATGGACTCCCAGCTGAAATGAATCACCCACTTGTTCAATGCTAATGGCATCATCAAAATCTAAAGTCCCCTGGCCATCTATCGTGATTATCGGCCTGCAGGTCAAGTCTTTGCGGGAGCCATAAACTGACCCCATGGAATTTGAGCGAACCATTTGGACCGCATGGGCCGCAACGTTTTCCTTAAAATCAGAGGAGACGTCGTAACGAAGCAGCTCGATATTTTCATCTTCATCAAATATGCCCAGTTTGGCAAAGATCCGGAAAATATCATGAACGCTTTCAATTCCGGCCCTGGCGATCATCGTCCTGGCAATCTCTTCATCTTTGCTATCTTTCTGAAAAAGGTAGTAGGATTTCAGAATGTCAATCGATTGGTGGATTTCATCGGGCAGCATTTGAAGATCGGCGGATTCGGCGGAATTCAACGTGCTTTTGAGCCAGGCGCTTCCAGTTTCAATAAGTGTGTTTTTCCGTTTTTCCGCTTCTCGCTGGGCGGCGATTTGTTCAACCCGCTTTTCGGAATTGGGGAGGAATCCATCCGGATTGAATTTAAAATAAAGACGGTCATTAAATAATGCGCGCATAACAGCGGACTCATGGTCCCCTGAAGGGTTGTCCGGAAAACAAAATTCGGTCATAGTGGTCAGGTCGATCCAATTCTGCTCCGAATTCAGCACCTCCCACAATTCTTGGATATCGATATGGTTGCTCAAATCCTGGCGCTTCTGAACGACCTGTTTAATTGCATCGACCATCTGATCCCGGCTTAAAGTGGGATCCAGACCTGTTTTATCTTTATGCAATAAACGGCGGTGTGACAGGTTGACCTCTCGATTGTTTTCGGTTAACAACCGTAGGCGCTGGTTCTTGACTTCCAGAACGACGGCGCAAATAATCTTCTGGCGGTCTATGTATTCAACAATACTTCCTGATTCCATAAAAATTACAATAACAACCGACCTCGATGAAGTCAACGAGGCAAAAAGTTATGAAATCAATCGCACTAATCAAGTCGTATTTCAAAGAAAATCGACGAAAAATTGCCATCGGACTGCTCAGTTTAATTGTTGTTGATGTGCTGCAGCTTTTCATACCCCGCATCATTAAGTGGACGGTGGACGGGTTGACCGCTATCCAGATCGATCTGAGGCAACTATTGATTTATGCGATCTACATGGCGATCATTGCCGTATTGATTAGTATGTTTCGCTATGTTTGGCGGCGCTGTCTGCTGGGGACCTCCCGTCTCGTTGAAGAGGGCCTGCGCAACCGCCTTTTTGCCCATATCCAGACCCTGTCGGCATCTTATTTTGATCGTACCCAAACCGGTGATTTAATGGCCCACGCCACCAATGACATCCAGCAGGTCAGAATGGCGACGGGAATGGGGATGGTGGCCTTAAACGATGCCATCGTGTTGGGCGCCGCCGCCATCGGTTTTATGCTCTATATTAATGTGACCCTGACCCTTTTTGTATTGATCCCCATGCCGCTGATTACCATCTTTACCCGATTTTTCAGTAAAAAGATGCACCACCGTTACCAGAGCGTTCAGGCCACGTTTTCAGATTTGACGGAAGTCATCCGGGAGCGCTTTGCCGGAATTCGAATAATTAAAGCCCATAACCGCAATGCAAGGGAAACCGAGCAGGTCGAATCTGTTTCAAAAGAATATATTAACGAAAATCTGAGTCTGGTAAAAATTGTCGGCGTTTTTTTTCCAATGATGTTGCTGTTTACCAATTTAAGTCTGGCGATCGTGCTGTATCTGGGGGGACGCCAAACCATTGCCATGACGATTACCCCGGGAGACTTTGTGGCCTTTATCAGCTATCTGGGATTATTGACCTGGCCCATGATGGCCCTGGGCTGGGTAACCAACCTGATTCAGCGCGGACGGGCTTCACTGGATCGGATTAATCGGATTTTGGAAACGTCTCCAGAAATTAAGAACCGCTATTCCGCGATCGCGCTGGACCACCTTCAAGGCCGGATCGAATTTAAGGAAGTCGACTTTGCCTACCACCATGATGGAAACGGTAACGGCAGCATTCCGGTGCTCTCAAGGATCAATCTGGTGGTGGAACCGGGAAAAGTCCTGGGTATCGTCGGCCCTCCCGGCAGCGGTAAAACAACCCTGTTGAGTCTTATTCCCAGACTATACGACGTGTCCCGGGGGGGTGTCTTTCTTGATGGTAAGGATATCCGTTCATTGAAAATTGAGAATTTAAGATCACATATCGCTTTCATGCCCCAGGAACCCTTTTTGTTTGCGGGGACTATCCGGGACAACATTGCTTTCGACAACCCTTTGATTGAACAAACCCGGCTGGAAGAGATCTCTCAAAAAGCAATGCTTGATAATACCATCCACTCCTTTCCGAACGGGTTTGACACCATTGTTGGTGAAAAAGGGGTTATCCTTTCCGGCGGTCAAAAGCAGCGTATCGCTTTAGCCCGCTGTCTGCTCAAAGAGGCCGGCATACTCATTTTAGATGACCCCACCAGTCAGGTGGATCTGGAAACGGGAACCGCAATGATCGATACCATCAGATCCATGATTGGCCAAAAAACAATCATCATAGTATCCCATCGTATTTCCGCCTTGAGCTTTGCGGACGAAATTATCGCCCTGGAAGACGGCAGGATAATTGAACAGGGCACACACCGGGATTTGATTACAACCCAACAATACTATGCCAAGGCATTCCAACTTCAAGAATATGAAGCAGGTGTAAATGCATCCTGATTATGGATATTTTGAGGAAGCGCAGCTGGGCAAACCCTATGATGTCAAGCTGTTAAAGCGGCTTTTACCGTTTATCCGGCCATATAAGCTTTTAATATTATGGTCAATTTTTCTGGTAATCGGTATCACAGCGCTGGATCTTGCGCTACCTTATGTGACCAAGGTCGCCATTGACCGCTATATCGTTCCACAGACAACCGATACGACCGGGACACTTAACCGCAATGATGGAACCCGAACCCGCAACCGATATCTTAAAGCGGATCTGACAGAGCCTCGCCAACGTGACATTGTCCAAAAATACAGTGATCTGTTTCAAATCGAAGACCAAACCGCCTATATTTCATTTGATCAACTGGGGCAGCTTGAAAAATCCGATCTGAAAATGTTGCGCCAGGAAGATTTTGGCGGTCTGGCGAAAATGGCGGCAATCTTTTTGGCAATTGTATTTTTTAATTTCATTCTCAATTTTACCCAAAAGCTGATTATGGAATACAGCGGCCATATGATCATGCATGATTTGAGAATGAAGCTTTTTATCCATATTCAGAATCTGGCCATTGAATTTTTTACCCGCAACCCGGTGGGCCGGCTGGTGACCCGGGTAACCAACGATGTTCAAAATATGCATGAATTATTTACCTCGGTCATCTCCCTGGTTTTCAAAGACTGCTTCCTGCTGGTCGGAATTGCCTCTGTAATGCTGATTCTCAACTGGAAGCTAGCCCTGGTTTCTTTTACGGTCCTGCCGATTGTCATTTTTTCTTCCGCTAAATTTTCTGTTAAAGCCCGCGATGTTTTCCGTACCCTGAGAATAAAAATTGCTGAGATTAACACCCGCTTTGCCGAAACCATAGAAGGCATCCGGGTAATTCAGCTGCTGGGACAGGAAGCAAGAAATTATAAAAAGTTCAACCAGCTGAACCACGAGAATTATTTGGCCGGCATGCGACAGATCCATGTTCTGGCTGTATTTATGCCCATCATCGAGCTTTTGGGAGTCACCGCCGCAGCCCTGGTGATCTTTTACGGCGGCAGCCGGGTGTTAAATGATACCCTGAGTCTGGGGACCCTGGTGGCATTTATCTCTTATATCCGGATGTTCTTCAGACCGATAAGAGATCTGGCGGAAAAATACAATATTTTGCAAAATGCCATGTCCTCGGCCGAAAGAATATTGTTGATTCTGGACACAGAAAATACCTTGCCGAAAATCGATACTCAGATCAGCCCGCCGGCCTTGGATCGTATTCGAGAAATCCGACTTGAAGATGTTTCTTTCAGTTATATCGGTGATGAAAAAGTGCTTAAAAACATTAGCCTGAAGATTAAAGCCGGGGAAACAGTGGCGGTGGTGGGCCCTACCGGTGCCGGTAAAACCTCTCTGGTTAATCTGATGCCCAGATTCTATGACCCCACATCCGGTCGCATCCTTATCAATCACATCGACATTAGAAAATTAGACAGCGCTGTATTTCGCGACAAGATGGCGCTGGTGATGCAGGAGCCGTTTCTGTTTTCCGGTACCATCCGGCAAAACATATTCGAAAAGGCAGATCATGTGTCTGAAGAAGCAATGCAGGAAATCATAGATGCTGCAAACTGCCACACCCTGATTCAAAGATTACCCGACGGTCTGGAAACGGTCCTAACCGGAGGGGGCACATCCATCTCCAGCGGAGAACGGCAGCTGATTTCCATTGCCAGGGCATTTGCCAGAAATCCCCAGTTGATTCTATTCGATGAAGCCACCTCCTATATCGACTCGCAGACCGAGCTGTGGATCCAGCAGGCTCTGGAGAAACTGATGAAAAACAGAACCGCAATGATCATTGCCCATCGGCTATCGACGGTTCGCCATGTCGATCGGATCATCGTCCTCAACCGCGGTCGCATCATCGAAACCGGCACCCATGCCGAGTTGATGGACCGCCAGGGATTCTACTATCGTCTCAGTCAGTTTCAGAAGTAGGACAAAAGAAGGTGTCAGGTGTCAGTGTTCAGGTGTCAGGCCTGAAAAGATAGGACTGAGGACCCGACTTCACGCTGGCGACCTGCGCCGCGGCGAGCTGAGTGCTTAGGTCTAAGGTATATCGAAATAGAAAGGGACGAAAGTGGTTGTGCCAGCTCATGACTGAAAAGGACAACTCATGGGCCCAGGAGAACGATTCATGACGGAAAACGACACTTCATGTTTAAACAGTCATCCACCAAGCAGGCTTTTTTGCTCAGTCCTCAGTCCTCAGTGCTCAGTCCTTCTTTTAGCTGACACCCGACACCTGACACCCGACACCTGCTGAAATAATTCTCTTGCCAAAAAGAAAAACAGATGATAAGCATGATTTCTTCTAAACATAGCATGGCAAACTGTTTCACAGATCTACAAATAACGGAAAGGAGGAATGATTAATGGCTTATGATGCAGTAAAAATGGCAGACTGGCAAATTTCCGAGGCGGCTGAACCGAACATGCCGACACCGGATGAATGGCGGGAAAAACTTGCTCTAGAAAAGGATGAGATTCTCCCGATGGGTCGGCTGGCGAAACTGGATTTTTTGAAAATTATCAACCGTCTCAAGGACAAACCGGACGGGAAATACATTGAGGTGACCGCCATCACGCCGACTCCGCTGGGAGAAGGC
>JASFIX010000036.1:0-14303 GCA_050122435.1 Desulfobacterales bacterium | reverse complement strand
GCAGCGGGTGTTTGAGATTACCGATCGGGACAAGCTGCCGACCTATCAGGCAGCCGATCGCATGGCAGAAGAGAGAATCAAGCAAATAGCGGAAGTAAAAAAGTATGTGGATGATTTCTAATCCCATAAACAAATTAATCAATAGCCCGATGGAAGGTTTTCATAAAGAAATTTCCATAAGATAGGGAAAAGCGATGTCAAAGAGCCAAGTGAGCATCGTCAAGACCGGAACCCGGCCTGATTATGAAGCCGTGCTGGCCGCCGTGAGCAAGAGCATCGATTTAATCGGCGGCCTGGATGATATCGTCAAAGCGGGGCACTTGGTTTTAATCAACCCGTCCTGGGTGGCCGCCCCGGCCGACCCGGAAACCGGAACCTGCACCTGGCCCGAGGTCAGCCGGGCCGTGGCCGACGTCGTCAAAGCGGCAGGCGCCCGGCCGATCATCGCCGAGTCCTCGGCGGTGGGCGTGGACTGCGAAAAGGTCATTAAAGAATCAGGGCACGCTGAATTAAGGGATCTGGGTTATGAAGTGATCAATCTCAAAGAAGACAAAAAAGTCAATCTGCCCGTTCCGGGAGGCGGTTTGATATTTGATCCCATGCCGGTCTGGGAAACGGTGGCCCGGGCGGACGTCATTATCACCGTTCCGGTTCTAAAGACCCATGATCAGACTGAGATGACCTGTTCGATCAAAAAACTGAAAGGCCTGCTGCCCGACAAAACCAAGCGGGCGTTTCACCAGCAGGGACTGTATGATGCGGTTATCGATCTAATGGCGGCCGTCAAACCGTCGTTGACCGTTGTCGACGGCATCATCTGCCAGGAGGGCATGGCCCCCATCTACGGCGATCCGGTAGAGATGGATTTGATTTTAGCCAGCCGGGACCTGGTTGCGGCCGATACCATTTGCGGGCTGATTATCGGCTACCAGCCGGAAGATTTGAAACTGTCCGTCAATGCGGCCGACCGCGGCTTGGGGATTATGGACCCGGCCGCCATTGAGGTCGTGGGAGAATCGGTCGAATCGGTCCAGCGACGGTTTGTCAGAGCCTGCGAAGCCGCGCCCAAGGTGACGGTCAACGGCTTCAAGCTGATTTTCGGGGAGGAAACCTGCACCGGATGCCGCAATACCGTTTACTCCGTTCTTAACGACCTCGATGGTGAAGGCAATCTCGATTATCTGGAGAAAATCGCCATATTAACCGGTGGGGCCGAGTTTCCCAAACAAAGTCCGGCTAATGGTCTTGTCACGGTGGGCGATAAATGCACGCCCAAAGATCGGCGCGGTGACCGCCACGCCAAGGGCTGCCCGCCCAACAGCATCGATGTCGTTCAGGCCATATTAGGCGATCGAGGCAAGGCCAAGCGAACGTATGCCGACGATCCCGATTCCGACTAAGCAAACAAAAAAAAGCTGGCGAATATAATCATCCGCCAGCTTGCCGAATTCCGAACATGTGCCGGTACCCAGAATCCGGCGCCTAAATCATTCGCAGCGCTGCTGGGTTGTCCGGCTGGTCATTAAACCTATTTAGAGGGTTTGACGAGTTGTTTGGCTTCTTCTACCGCTTCGGTGACATCCTGGCCATACCCGTCCGCCCCGATTGAATCCGCCCATTCCTGCGTCACGGCGGCTCCCCCAACCATGGTTTTGACGCTATCTCGCATGCCGGCCTCTTTGAGCGCCTCCTCCAGCTTTTTCTGGCTCATCATGGTGGTGGTCATCAGGGCCGAGGTGGCCACGATATCCGCCTTGAGCTCTTTGGCTTTTTCAATAAAGGTCTCGATGGGCACATCGGCACCGAGATCATGCACTTCAAAGCCATAGACCTCCAACATGGTCCCAACGATGCGCTTGCCGATTTCATGGATATCCCCCTGAACCGTCCCGATCACCACAACGCCCATCTTCTCTTTGACATCCTGCCGGGGAATATGCGGGTCCAGCACATCCATCGCATCCTGCATGGCACCTGCGGACAAAAGCACTTGAGGCAAGGCGTACTCCTCTTTGGCAAACAAATCACCCACCGTGATCATTCCCTTGGCAAAGCCATCGCTAATGATCTCGATGGGATCAAGGCCTTCGGCAACGACCTTATTGGCAACGCCTACCGCGGCTTCTTCATCGCCCTTGATAACAGCTTCAACGGCCGCTTTAATCAGGTCTTCTTTACTCATTTTATAACCTCCAACCCAATATTTTCGTTACAAAACCTCTCAGCGGAATTCTAGATTGAATCTGAATTCTACTTTTACTTGCCGACGCCCAACTCTTCTTCGGCACTCTTAACGATCGACCGAATCGTCTCAAGGACGCTTTCCGGTAACGGATCCGGCTCGTGGGTTTCCAATATTTCTTTGGCTTTGGCAGACGCTCTTTCATACATATCGGTCCCACCCAACTCCTGCCACTTGGAGCGTCTTCGGCGGTCAATCAGGTCGGGCTGCGATTGGGTATTCATATGTTTGAGCGTGTGTTTCTGGGCCAAAAAATCTTTGAGCGGACCGACGTCATGAATGACATCCACTGCCAGATTTTCGTCATCGACCGGAATCCCATTTAAAACATGTTTGATCATTCCGGCAAATTCATTATCCATTACCAGCTGTCCGAAATCTATTGTGACGCCGCTTTCGAGCATCCCCAGGCCGTAAACCACGTTGACCCCTGCCAACGCAGCGAGTAGCCCGGTGAGTGTCTTTTCATGCCCAGCCTGGGCGTCACCCACTTTGCTATCGCCCTAACCACCGGCCGCAAAGCACGGAAGGGCGTATTTGCGGGCCAGCTGGGCCACACCGGCGGTGATCATGCCGCATTCCGGAGAGCCAACCGTTGCCGTTGTACGCCATAAATCAATCGGGCAGGTGGAGCTCCCATATACCACGGGTGAACCTTTACAGACCAGTTGATTGAGAACCAGGCTGCCGAGAACCTCGGCATTCAATACCACCAGGGTGCCTGCCAGTGTTACCGGTGCTGAACCACCGGACATGGTCATCGATACGATATTAACCGCCAGCCCGGAGCGGGCGCCCTCCATCATAATTTCGCAATGCTCTTTGGAAAAAGTGAGCGGACTTCCCGGGCATGAAACAAAAGTCAGCAAAGGACGCTCCCTGAGTTTCTCCTTGCTGCCCACAATGGCGGTCAGCATTTCTATAAGTTTTTTGCAGCAGTACCCATTGACTGGGCCCAGCCAATGATGTTTGGAAGTATTGGTTAAAGAGGCTTCGGCGTTGTGCAGGGAAACGGTTTCCTGAGGTACATCATGGGAAACCATAATCCTTTCATAGGTATCCAGATTATCCAGATAATCAACAATCCGGGCCGCATTGACCACATCGGCTTTGACCGTTTCCCGGTGTTCACCCGTATAGGGATCATTGATCTTGATGCCCTCACCAAAATTAGTAAATGTCACCCGGTTTCTTCCCAGCAAAACGTCATTTTTTGGGGTGCGACCGCAAGCAACGAACTGAGATGGTGTTGATTGAATGGCTTCTTCTACCACCAGCGGGGGAATTTTTACGATCTTCTTTTTAGCGTCCACAATTGCTCCCGCCCCGGCGAAGACTTCCATAGCTTCATCATCGTCAACGAAGACACCGGTCTTGTGCAGAACTTCCAGGGTCGCTAAGTGAATGTCCTCGAGCGCATCATCGCTAAAGACATTTAAGCTGAATCCCCCGGTCTGATTTCTACCTGCAAGTAAACTGCGTATCATGAATACACCTCCCTCCAATGAGCTGCCCGACGCTGAGCAGCTCCTGTTTTTTATTAATCGTTCTCATCTGTTTTCATGCAAAACCAAATATGTCAGAGACCAGGTTAAGTGTCAAGAAACATGAAGGTTTTGAATACGAAAATGAGCGGACTGGATTTGATTTTAAGGCTGGTTTTTTTGACAAGACATTGGAGATTCCGACACCCTCAACCGATACACCCGTCTGTTGCAAAAAAAATTAAAATTCCATATGTTAATGAAACCAAAAGTGTTCATGCCGTTCAATGTTAAACCACTAAATGTTCAGGAGATAGAATGTCGTCAATCGATTTAAAACGAATTCGGGCCGAGACACCGGGTTGCACTGAAGTTTTGCATTTTAACAATGCCGGTGCGTCCTTGCCGCCGCAGGCTGTTTATCAGGCCGTCACCGACCATCTGAAACTGGAGAGCAGAATGGGAGGTTATGAGGCCGAGGCGCATGCGCAGGAAAAGCTGAATCAATTCTATGCGGTATTCGCCCGCCTGCTCAATTGCGACTCGGATGAAATCGCATTTATCGAAAATGCGACCCGCGCCTGGGACATGGTTTTTTACGCCATCCCTTTTAAACCGGGCGATCGTATTCTGACCGCCCAGGCTGAATACGCCAGTAACTATTTGGCATTTCTGCAAGTCGCCAGGCAAAAGGATTTAAAAATCGATGTGGTGCCCGATGATGCCAACGGCCAAATCTCGCTCGATGCGCTTGAAGAAATGATCGATGAAGATGTGAAACTGATTGCGATTACCCATGTGCCCACCCAGGGCGGTTTGATCAACCCGGCCGAGGCCGTCGGCCAAATTGCTCGCACACACAATATTTTGTATCTGCTGGATGCCTGCCAATCGGTGGGTCAGATGCCGGTCGATGTAGAGAAGATAAAATGTGATATGCTTTCCGGAACGGGCCGCAAATATTTACGCGGTCCCCGGGGGACGGGATTTCTTTTCGTCCGCCGGCCCTTGATTGAACAGTTAGAGCCGCCGTTTATTGATCTGCATGCCGCCACATGGATCGACAAAAATCAGTTTCAAATCAGAAATGATGCCAGACGCTTCGAAAACTGGGAGAGCTATATCGCGGGTCGTATCGGACTGACAACTGCCGTAGACTATGCCCTCGACATTGGACTCGAGGCCATTCAGGAGCGTGTCCAGTATTTGGCCGCTTTGTTGAGAAAGCGCCTGTCTGAATTTGATGGGGTAGCCGTCCGGGACCTGGGTCAACATCAATGCGGTATCGTGACCTTTACCAAAGAAAACGAGAGCGCTTCGGCAATAAAGCAACGCCTTGCGTCTCACAATATCAACATATCGGTAACTCATGCGCGCTATGCCCGGCTTGATCTGGATTCACGAGGCATTAAAGAATTAGCTCGCGCTTCGGTCCATTATTTCAATACCGAAACGGAAATTGATCAGTTCTGCACCCGCCTTTTTCAATAGCAGAACTTTTCTTTAATCTGAAATATTGCCTTAGTAATTTAAGTCTTCATGGAGAACAAAATGGGGGAAACTCCCAATTACGAGCAATTTTTGCAATTCAGCAACCACGGTGTGATTGCCACGGACAACCAAGGCCGCATCCAGTTTGCGAATAAGCGCGCCAGAGAAATCCTTAAATTTATCAAAACCAAAATGATCGGGGTGCACATCGCCAAACTATTGCCCAAGACCAGTGAAATGGTGGCCCAATGCCTGGCAACCGGCAAGCCCCAGCTGGAAGGCCAGATTCTGGGTAAGCGCGTCAATCTAATCGTTAACATCAATCCGATCAAAGAACGCAAAACTGTAACCGGTTGTGTTTGTAACTTCCTGCGTCTGGATGAATTCGAATCAACCGCCTGGAAGCTTGAATCCTTTGACCTGGTGGAAAGACAATTTAAGACCGTTTTCGAATCCTCTTCCGACGGGATTTGGATTTGCGATAAAAACGGACGGGTGGTGCTGATCAATAGGGCTTCAGAAAAGTTGGGGGGAATTAAAAGAGAAGATATTATCGGAACCAAAGTCTCTGATCTCGTTAAAAAAAGGAAATTGTACAGCAATTATGTGACCGATGAAGTCATCCAAACCAAGCGGGTGGTCAGTCAGTTGCAACACGTAAAAAACACAAAAAAAACGGTTCTCTGCACGGGGATACCGGTTTTTGACAGAAACGGCCGGGTGTCTATGGTGGTGATTAATGAAAGGGATATCACCCAATTAGAAGCGCTTAAAATACAATTGGAAGAGACCCGTAAAGAAAAAGACCGCTATAAAAATGAACTGACCGAGCTGAGTATGCTGGAATTGCAAAGACAAAAAGTGGTTTCAGAAAGCGATCAAATGCGTGAAATTCTAAAGACCGCCCTTAAACTGGCTCACCTGGAGGTCACTGACATAATGCTTTTAGGAGAATCCGGTACCGGCAAAGGGCTTTTAGCGAAATTCATTCACAACAACAGCAAAAGAAAGAAGAAACCGTTTATTCAAATTAATTGTGCGGCATTGCCCGAAAACCTGTTAGAAGCTGAATTGTTCGGCTATGAGAAAGGTGCATTTTCAGGTGCCCGGGAGGAAGGCAAGCCCGGGCTTTTCGAGCTTGCCCATGAAGGCACCCTGTTTTTAGACGAGATCGGCGAGCTGCCCTTTTCAGTGCAAGCAAAACTGTTGAAATATCTGGATGATCATAAAGTCCAGCGGTTAGGCGGGATCAAATCCAAATCCATTGACTGCATCATCATCGCGGCGACCAATCAGGATATCGAACAATTTGTTAACCAAAAAAAATTCCGCAAGGACTTATTTTACCGTCTTAACATTTTAACCATAAAAATTCCGCCGCTGCGCGAACGCCCGGAAGATATTTTCGAATTGGCCAATAACTTTTTACGCCATTATAATCGCAAGTATAAACAAAAGAAAAAGCTGAATCCCCTGGCCCTATCATTATTGCAGAGTTACTCTTTTGCCGGAAATGTCCGCGAGCTCAAAAATATTATAAAAAAGGCGGTCGTGATGAGTGAAGGCGATGTGATCGATACGGTCATACTGAGCAGTATCGGCAAAGAAGTGCTCGAAGATCGATGGGAAGTTCGCGGCTCGGATAAAAAAATCAATAACCTGGTGGATATGCTTTCTGCTCTCGAGAAGGAAATGCTGAAAAATGCCATGCGGCACTGCAAATCAACGCGCGAGATGGCCCGATTTTTAAATATCAGCCAGCCGACCGTTGTGCGAAAGCTCAAAAAACATAGCTTGTCTCCGCCCATGATCCAAACTTGAATTGTGCATGAAAATTAATGAGAAGTTTTTTAATTTTAAAAAGGATCATTGATAAGCCTGAAGGCTCTTGCGAGTTTCTCGCTCATCAATAAATTCAAAAACACGACTTCTCTTACGCCGTTGTGTTAAACGCTTTGCCGTCGCGCCGACACAGGAGCATGGCGGCATGTTTTCCGGATACCAGGGTCGGTATGACCCCACCGCCGGGCACCACCCATTGGCCGGCCATAAAGAAATTGTCTAGTCCCGGCAGGATTCGTTTTACGCTTGTGGTAAATATCTTATCGATAATGGCAAATCCTTCAAAGGCACCCTGACGATTCCGCGTAAAACGCCACCAGGTATGGGGGGTGGCCACGTTTGTCATTTCGACCTGATCCTTGATTCCGGGCCACACATCATTCAATCGTTCCAATACCTGCCTGGCTGTCATTTCTTTCTCGGCGTTGTAAGCCTCCTTATCTTCCCTGATATCTTTCCAGGGTTGCCATTCGGATTCGATCATGACCTGCACGAGGGTTCGTTCCGCTGGCGCACAGTCCTGACAATAATTGAAGATACGAATGATCCAGCAATCACTGGTCAGATAACCGGCTCCTGGGTTTGAAGTGGACTTAAGCATCGTGATGGAGGGCTCATCAGAAAAATCACGAGCCACACCGTAATTCATCAGGACAACAGGCTTCCAGAGCGGCCATTCTTGGTGCAGCCTTCTAAGTTCCGCAGTTAAGTACTTACCATCTAGCAATTCATAAAGCGTCGAATATCCGTCAGCAGCCGATATGATATGATCGGCCCGATATTCTTCACCGTTTGACAACCGAACACCCACGGCGTGATCTTTTTCAACTAAAATTTTTTCCACAGTTGATCGGTAGGCTACCTCACCCCCCAAATCCAGGTAGCGTTTTTCCAGGGCCCGGGCCAATCCCCCGGAACCGTCTTTTCGCACGGCCATGTTGCCGTCTGACAGTGCACCAAGAATAATCATGATAAAAACGATCGGCACTTCAGGCAGAAAGAGGTGCTTAAAGACATAAGCCAACCAGGGGTCATGCACCTCCCTCGTGGCCTCTTCTAGCGATTGCATATACCACCCTGAATAATACCGGAGCGTCCCTTTCATTTTGACCATCATCTTGAGTGTGTCCCACCATCTACTCATATCCGGCGGTTTTTCCATGGATCCTGTCAAATTCGAATGCCTGAAGGACTTCGCCCCCCTGAGGACCTTGTCGATAAAAGCGGCATCTTTAGGGGAGATATCCTTCATGGTTGCAGCGAGTTGATCAAGATCCTGAGTGATATCCAGGGAGCGTCCCTCAAAAGGGTCCAGAAACCGTCCGTAGTTTGTCATCTCAAGGTATTGGTCCTCTTGATAGATGCCAAGTTCCCGATAAAGATCATGATCGGGCCTTCCGGGCCGGTAACCCATATAAAAGTGAATGCCACCGTCAATGGTGTAACCTTGTCGTTTCCATTCAGCCGCCACCCCGCCGGGATGCCGGCCATGTTCGAATATTTTACATTGATAGCCGTTCATTTGGGCATAGGTTCCGGTGGATAAGCCCCCCAGCCCTGCACCGATAATAATAACAGATGGTTTGGACATGGTTTCCTCCTCATTCTTAATAAATGACTATCTATTGTTCAGATACCGTCGGGCGAAATCCGTACACAGGGTTCTATAGTTTTTGGGCGACATGGGTCGAAAACCGACATTGCGATACATCACCATCCCTTCTATCAGAGCCATAAGTCCGTAGGCCGCTTCATGCGGGTCCACGTCGCGGAATTCACCGGTGGCAATGCCGTGCCCGATGATCGTTTTCATGCCCTCCAGGTAGGTGTTGTAGACTTTATGATAGACCTCTTGAAAATCCGGGTCCAAGATTGTTTTTGTAAGAAAATGGACTAACACCCGCCCCAGCTGATCAATGGTATAGGTGGGGTCGGGTTCATCCTTTGACCGAGCCGTCTCTTTAATCTTCGGATCGTGCTTCCAGAGTGGCAGCGCCACATCACCATCGGGAAAGCAGACATCAATAACAATCCCCATCATTTCCATGGCCTTCATATCCGGTTGGATCAGGTCAACGATTTGTTGATTGTAAGATTCCAGGAAGGCATGAAAAGACTGCAAAAGCAGATCACGCTTGCCGGCAAAGTAATAGTTGACCACCCCCTTGGATACGTCGGCCCTTTTAGCTACAGCATCTATCGTCAGGGCTTCGAGGCCCTTTTCTGCAACCGATTCAATAACCGCCCTGATAACCTGGGTCCGCCTGATAGGCTCCATTCCAACTTTTGGCATTAAAAGCTCCTTTTATTTATACTGACCAGTCAATATAAAATATAACCGCTCCTATCATCTCTGTCAAGGTTTTTTGTTTCCGCAAAAATGATAAAGCGTTTGCGAATTTAATCATCCTATTTTAGATTGTTAACATCCCTTTTTTTTGTTTCATGCTAACTTAACGTATTTGATAAAATTAAACCAAGGAGCAATTTGTGAAAAAACAACTCGGCCCGACTGATTCGATGTTTCCCGTGCCGGCGGCATTGATCGTGAGTGGCGAAAACAAAGATGCCAATATTATCACGATCGCAAGAATCGGGATTCCAAGCCCCACTCCTCCGACAATTGGGATTTCCGTAAAAAAGTCTCGATATGGGAATCGGTATTTTAAAAATAAATCCGCTTGTTTATTGTGCAAGAGTACGTGAATACTGGACGATGGGCAATATTTTGGGTATAGGGCTTAATGCCGGTAAAGAAATTAAGAAAAAATTGGAGAAAAATTGGAGGCATTAAATGAAGAAAACAGGTGCAGCATTGTTAATTTTTATTTTGTTGACTTCGTCGGCTGCCCTTTGCTTGGCTGATGAAAAAAAAGATCATGTCTGCTTCAAGCGCTTGGATTCCAACAAAGACGGCCTGGTAACATTTCAGGAGTTTGAGAAATTTTATGGAAATGAAGAGGCAAAATTCCACGAAGCCGATAAAGACAAAGACGGTAAACTAACGCATGATGAATATCATGATATTTTGGGACATGGTTCATTGTAGAAATCGGTAGCATAGACACTTGCTGATGGGAAAAGCGGATTGAGATAGGCTCTAGCAGGTACTACCATTCCAACCAAACATAGCAGGCTGCATATCGATCAACCGATGGTATTGACGATCCGGTGCTACGCCCAGCTCGGTCTGAACGAACTCCGTTATGGTTTTGACGAACTCCGCGGCCTGCTCCTGTGGAAAAGAGAACAATTTGAGCTGAATATAGGCCGTTGGTTCCGTGCTGTCGTCGATCATCAGATGGGCACCTGGATTGATGAGCACCATGATCGAACTTTTGGGTTTATCCAGCATGTTCACCAGCAGATCGGTGGCTTTGTGAAGGAGCTCAGTAGAATGCTCGGGCGTGATGTTTTGATTGGTATCTAATGTTAAAATCGGCAATTTGACGCCTCCTTAGATTAAGATGGATGGGGTGTTATCGGGTTAGCTGCATTAGAAATCGTTTCAAAGCCTCGGGTCAGGTTTCCCGCTTGAATGCGGAATTGCACATATTGATTTTAACAAATTAAGGTGTGCATCAAGGCTTAAAGTGCCTAAAGAGAGCTTAAGCAGGTAGTGACGAAAGCAATAGCTCACCGCAGAGACGCAAAGCACGCAGAGAGAAAATTTCTTTATAAAAACCTCTGCGCGTTTTGCGCCTCTGCGGTGAACCTTATAAAAATAACACTTCTAGAACGGCCACTCGGTGCTAACCAACCACTTTCAGCTTCGGCTGGATGGGCTGGGGATCGTAGCCGCTGTCGGCAGTGATGCAAGGCAACCCTTCAGCGGTTACCAGATCCTGCAACGCTTCCATATGAGCGTCATCCGGGGGATTGATATGATCCAGTTCGTAATCCAGTCCCAGCGCAGCATATTTGGAGAGGCCTAATTTGTGATAAGGCAGCATTTCAATTCCTGAGACACCGGGAAGGTGGTCACGAACAAATCTGGCGGTGGCCTTGATGTTCTCTTTGCTGTCATTGATGGTCGGTATAACCGGAATTCTAATCACCATGGGAATATCAAGCTGTGCAATTTTTTTGGCATTTTTAAGAATTCTCTTATTGCCAACACCCGTAATTGCTTTATGGGTTTCGTCATCCATGTGCTTGATATCAAAAAGGACAAAATCAGCCAGTTTGACGGTATCTTCGACAGATTCCCAGTTAAAAAATCCGCAGGTTTCGATGGCAGTGTGAATGCCCAAGTCCTGGCAGCCTTCGATTACCGCTTTCAAAAATTCGGGCTGGGTTAAAGGTTCACCCCCACTGAAGGTGACGCCCCCGGAAGACTTCCGATAAAACACCATGTCTTTTTTAATGACCTCTATCAGCTGATTCGCTGACATTTCTTCCCCCAGCCAGGCACGCGCACCCGAATGACAGACCTGGATGCATTTGCCGCATTGGATACATCTGCCGTCTGAAAAGGCCCCCTCTTTTGCAGGGATGGCAACATCCTCTGGACACTCCCGGGCGCAGGCATGGCATTCGACACATCTGGAGGGGAAGATCCCAATTTGCGGCTGATGATCCTGTGACTCGGGATTTGCGCACCAGGGGCAATGCAACGGGCAGCCTTTTAAAAAAACCACGGTTCGGGTACCCGGCCCGTCGGACACCGACCAGCGCTGGATTTCAATCACAATATTCTTCATAATGGGCAAATACCTGATTCTTGCACGAGTCGGAGGCTTTCATATGCAAGACTCAGGTTATAGGGTTTCATGCGTAGTCCTGCGAATAATCTCGTTTTGCACTTCTGTGGAGAGATCATTGAAAATGGCGCAATAACCCGCGACACGGACCACCAGGTCACGATAGTTATCCGGATTTTTTTGGGCATCCCGCAGGGTTTCCGGACTGATGACGTTGAACTGGCAGTGATATCCGCCGAGTTCAAAATAGGATCGAATCAGATTGGCCATGCCGGCCAGGCCACGTTTACCTTCGATGGCGGAAGGCAACAGCTTGAGGTTTAACAGGGTTCCACCGGGATGTAGTTCATGGTTGACCTTTGCTTCAGAGCGCATGGCCGCAGTGGGCCCGCTGGTGTCGGTTCCGGGGTGCGGCGAGCAGCCTTCGGCCAAAGGATGGGTCGCTTTGCGCCCGCAGGGAAGCGCACCCACCACCGAACCGGTGGGAATATTATAGGTCAGCCCCATAATGGCGCTATGGAAGGGGTTGCCCAACGAATCTTTGTAGCGCCGAAGTCCTGTATCATTGTAGTCCGTCATTTCGACCTGGAGCCGATCGACATAATCATCATCATTGCCAAACTTGGGAGAATTCTTTAGTAACTGATGAATTTCCTCATGGCCGACGAAATCGTCATCCAGGGCCTTAATCAACTGATCCATGCTGATATTTTTCTCTTCAAACACATTCTTTTTAATGGCCGCCAGGCCGTTGGCACAGTCGGCCGCCCCCACGACAATCCATCCCGGACCGATGTTGTAGCGGGCACCGCCATTCACCAGATCTTTTCCGCTTTCCATGCAGCCTTCGACCAGCAGAGAAAGATAAGGACGATGGACCATTTTGCGATGCAGCTTATGCTCAATAATGGTCGAAATCGCACTGTGTTTCATGATGTGGTCGACTTGCTTGAAAAAGGTTTCTTTTAGCTCTTCGAAAGAAGCAAACTCACGCGGGTCTTTGGTGGGTAAACCCATTTGTTCGCCGGTCAGGCGGCTGCGGCCCTGATTGAGCGTCCATTCCAGGGCGGCTGCCATGTTGTAACCACCCGCATCCGTCCACTCATAGACCTTACGGTGATGGGGTACGACACAGCCGAGCAATGTCCACTCCCGGGCGTCATCCGGTCTCAATCCGGCATACATCATCATCTGGGTACCTACTAAATCATTGTGAAACGCCGGGAAGCCGTTGCCTTTGCGGGCTAAGCGGCAGCAGGCCAGTAAAAATTCTTCCGGGGTATCTGGGTGAATGATGACACTCAGGGAGGGTTGCGGCAGCGCGACCTGGGATGTAGCCTCGACGGCCATGAAACTGACATCATTTACGGCATTGCTGCCATCAATGTTACGGCCGCCGACACTCAGATTGGTAAAACCACTGTAGCCAGCATAGTAGCGACTGCCATTCTGGGGCAAGAGCCAGATGAGTTCAGCAATTTTTATCCAGAGGCAGTTTATAATTTCCTGGGCAAAGTCTTTATCGATCGTGTCTGTTTTAAGGTCGGCCTGGAAAAACGGATTCATATACATGTCAAAGCGCCCGATATTAAAGGCCGGGCAATTTTCGGAAAGGAAACAACCCAGCATCACAAACCACAGCATTTGGGCGGCTTCCCAGAAATTACGCGGCGAATATTCCGGCACCCGGCGGCAGTTTGCGGCAATGGTTTCCAGCTCTTTTTTGCGCACGGGATCTTTTTCTTCTTTGGCCATCTCCTCTGCATACTTCGCATAGCGTTTACCTAAGGTAATAATCCCTTCACAGGCTTCGATCGCCGCTTTGTAGTAATCGATTTTATCAAGGTCTTCGCTATTGGTATATTCTAAGCTTTTCAGTTTTTCTTTGGCTTCATCACAAATGGCCCGGAATCCTTTCGGAAAAAGAATATCCTGAAAATCGGGCGTAATTTCGCCCACGTGACTGCGCCATTTCATTTCGGTATCAAGAATATCGGTATCCACACCAATTTTGAGGGTCTCTTCCGGAAACTGTGCCAGGGCGTTTTCTTCAATAGATTTTCCCTTCCAGTAAGGAATAATTTCTTCAACAAACAGGCGTTCTTGTTCCGGGTCTATATAATAGGGATCGCGCGGTCTTGTTTGAACGGAGTCCAGCTCTTTGGCAAGCCACTTCCAGGAAATTTCAGGGACCAGGGCACCCATTCGGCGTCCGGAGCCGTGGGTTCCTACGATTAATTCGTCTTCAAATATATTAAGGGTGATGGTTTCACATGCCATTCGAAAGGCTTTGGCCAGGCGCACTGGCGTGGCTTGGCCTTCGGTTTCTTTGTAAGATCGGGTAAACGCCAGGGCCCGTTCCATACATATGGTCGGCTTTGCATCCAGATACGCGTTTTTTAAACGCTGGGTTCGCGTTTCCGTCTTAAAATCACGAGCCGCTTCCGGCGTATCGTACGTTAAATCAATGGCTTCCTGTGCTGGCATGGCTGACCTCCTTATAAATGAAAATGTTGGAGTTTTATACTTGTATACAAGAAT
>JASFIX010000035.1:0-14548 GCA_050122435.1 Desulfobacterales bacterium | reverse complement strand
TATTTTTTCGGAGAACAGTTTCGTGCGTGCGTAGGGTCCTTTTTCCTCGATCATCTGCCAGCCGGGGCCGCCGCCGATCTTCTCAAAGCGTGTGTCCAATTCGATTTCACCGCTTCGCCCGTCAATCGCCGCATCAATTCTGGCACACACCGACCATAGGATGTCTTTCATTTCTTTTTTCGACATGCTGGAAATGCTTCCATCCGTTCGCGCCCGGGTATACGGTTCATAGATCCAGGCCTGCTTGTGAATTTGCGGATTGTCCGGATGGACCGGGTAGGCTCCTGCGGAGGCATCAAGAATATCTTCGAATAATATTAATTGAACTAAAACGTTATCAAACCTCAACCCTTCCAGTTTTTCGGAGTTTTTTAGCAGCCAGCAGGACAGGCAAACATCCTGATCCACATCGTTTATGTAGACTCGGGCATTCGGTGCCCCATTTTTTTGGAAGGTGTCCATTAGCCCCAGGCGAATATAATAATAGAGCTGTGCGCAGGTGCTGCGGGTGGCAATGCGGGCGACGCCCTCGTGATGATTGAAATTGGCATAAGGTCCCTGAATTAAAAAACGCGGAGGCCCTTTCACATAGCCGTCAAGGGCAATTGAAAAGCGTGGCTTTGAACTGATGAAATCCTGCCAAGTCATTACCTCTCTCGGTTCTAAATAAACGCGAATCATGGCAATACCCGCCTTTACAAAAGGTTTTATCTACCAACTTGTAAAACGAACAGGGATAAAATGTGGAGGTACAATAGAAGTATCAATATCTTGCTAGCAGGGTCAAGTCTTTGTGTGATGCCTAATTGGAGATAAATACGCCACGGGCGCTTGCCAGCAGACACAGCCGTTTTCATAGTTCAAATTTATCCGCAGATTTCGCAGATTAAACAGATTTTAAAAAAATGTAAAATACGGAGTGGAGAACTCAAACCCGCATGCCGAAAACGCCGGCTGAAACAAAAAGATCCCGCTCTCATTTCGGTTTATAAGAAGCGGGATTTTTTCTGGAACTGATGGTCGGTCTACTCCAGCACATGAATGTTTTTCTCGGCGCAGATATCCTTGAGAATCTTTGGCCACACGGTTACGCTCACCTCTCCCAGATGGGCTGTGCGCAACAGGTACATGTAGGTCCTGGATTGTCCGATGCCGCCCCCGATGCTCAATGGAATCTCATCGTTGAGGAGGGCCTGATGGTAGGGTAGGCTGAGAAAGTCCTCCTGGCCCGACATCTTGAGCTGGACTCTAAGTGTTTCCTTAGTGACCCGGATGCCCATCGAGGTCAACTCGTGGCGTCGTTTGGTTACCGGATTCCACACCAGAATATCACCGTTTAGGCCATGGTACTGCTCGCCATTATTGACGATGGTCTCTGTGACCCAATCGTCGTAATCAGCAGCGCGCATCTCGTGCGGGTAGCCGTCTTTCAGCGGCCAGCCGATGCCGATAATAAAGAGCGCCGGAGCGTGCTCCATAAGGGTCCGGGTCTCGCGCTGTTTGCGCGGCAGGTCCGGATACATATCCAGCATCTCTTCGGCATGCAAAAATGTGAGCTCTTCGGGGAAATCAGGGTACCTGGAGGTTTTGAGCTGCGGGAACATCTCCTGTGCCGCCCGGCCGGCTCCCCAGATGACTTTCCAGATCTTTGAAACAACGTCTTTGAGGAATTCAAGGGTGCGATCTTCTTTAGTGATCACGCGTTCCCAATCCCACTGGTCCACATAAGCGCTGTGATCATGGTCCAAAAAGTAATCTTTGCGCACGGCCTTCATGTCGGTGCACAACCCTTCGCCCACCTTGCAGTCAAACTGTTTTAACGCCATGCGTTTCCACTTTGTGGCCGCCTGAACCACCTGGGCGGTGATGGGCGTGTCAAGTCCCAGGCCGCACGGAAACTCTACCGGGGTGCGCGAGCCATCACGGTCCAGGTAATCATTGACGCCGCTGTCTCTGTCAACGATCAGCGGGAC
Source organism: Desulfobacterales bacterium (assembly GCA_050122435.1). Classification (GTDB taxonomy): domain Bacteria; phylum Desulfobacterota; class Desulfobacteria; order Desulfobacterales; family JAHEIW01; genus JAHEIW01. Next base: position 12,575 of record JASFIX010000035.1, on the reverse strand, counting down.
TTGGACCATTTGCAGATTGAGTTCTTTACACAGGTTCTCCTCGATATAGTTTTTGATGGCAAAAACGGCCTGCATGGTTTCCATCGGAGACAGCAGGGGTTCATAGTCGTCGGGCAGTTCATGCTTTAATTCGTCATAGTTGCCGATTCCTGGCCCTGCCAGGTCTGCTGTTTTGTCTGACATTGATGTCCTCCTCGGGTAAAGTGATTTTCATTGCCGGATCCTGTCTGTCGTTGACTTTGCAGATCAGTTCGGTCTAAACGATTATGTTACCAACATACGAAAAAATCATTAAATACGCAAACCAGTCTAAAAAAGGGGACGGGCTTGATTTTTTGCGTTTTTACTTACTCCAGTTGTTTATAAAATTCCCTGGGCTTGAGTTCATTATAATCACCGCTGGAAACGAGATGTTTGCGAACATGCAATGCCTGCATTCAGCAGGGCATTTATAGGACAACATCAGACCGCCGGAGATGGGTTGCGGGATTTTCACTCTTTTGAGCCTTTCGCGAAATTAGCCACGGACCCACACGGACACACACAAACCTTTTGGTTCAGTGACTCCACTCAGCTAAAACCTTTTATAATTCCATGATAAAACACCAAAGTTCTTTATTATTGGTGAATGGCAGTTTGGTTGTTTATTAAGCTTCTTCGGAGATGATTTGTTTCAACAACTGGTAATCCAGATTGCCGCCGCTTAAAACCACACCCGTTTTGCGCCCCGGATCCGACCAGCGGTTGTTTAAAAGTGCTGCCACCCCCACCGCCCCGGATCCTTCCACCACCAGTCGGTGATTCTCCAGCAAAAACCGGATGGCGGAACGAATTTCATTTTCTTCCACCAGCACCATGCGGTCTATCAGGCGCTGCCCCAATTGAAACGTGATTTCACTGATGCCGCCCTCAAGCCCCTCTGCGATGGTCTCTTTTGAAGGAAAGGTGGTGTAAACCCGGTTTTCCTCGAGTGAGCGCGCCATGGCGCAGGAGGCGGTCGACTGGCATCCGATGATTTGGATGGCCGGATTGATTGTCTTGGCAGCGGTGGCGATTCCGGCGATCAAGCCACCGCCTCCGACCGGTACGATCACGGCATCAAGGTCGGCAATCTCATCCAGCATTTCCAATCCCAGGGTCCCGTGGCCGGCCATAATCAGCGAATCGTCATAGGACGGAATATAAACCCGACCGGATTTTTTTGCATCCGCCAGAGCGGCGGCATGGGCTTCGTCGTAAAGCTTACCTTCGATAACCACCTCGACCCGGTATCTTTTAATCGCATCCAGTTTGTTGCGGGGTATGATTTCGGGCACATAAATGCGGCCGGGAATGTTGAAACGGGTTGCTGCAAATCCTACTCCCTGGGCGTGGTTTCCGGCCGAGCTGGTGACGATCCCTCTTGTTTTTTCTTCAGAGCCAAGGGAGGCAATTTTGTGATATGCGCCCCGTATTTTAAACGAACCGGTATGCTGCAAGCACTCCGCTTTCAGATAAACTGCCATTTCTGTCAGGTCACTGAGAGCGTCTGATTTGTCAAATGGGGTTTTCCGAATAATTCCCTGCAGGTTTTCTTGCGCCTGGCGAATATGATCAAAGTCTAAAACGGACATAAGTTTACTTTTCTCAAAAAAGATAAAAGAGTCAAGGCTTATCTGGGCTTTCACAATTGTAAAACTATTGTGGACAGCCCGGTTTTCAGGGATTTTTGAATTAGCCACGGACACACACGGACACACACAAACCCATGAAACCGAAACACTTGCTTTCCGCTGGCCGCTTTGCGGCGGTAGGCACTTAAGAAATGGTTTGAAAAGTTGCTGCAGGGGCGGTATTGTCAGACCTTTGGAAAAAAAGCTGTATCGTTGGATTCTATAAATATCTTTTTAAAGAAAGCAAAATGACATGTCGCTTCTGAAGCATACCCCACAATTTACGGAACAGGATGCGGTATCGATCACCAAAGATCTTTACGGCATCCAGGCCACAGCGAAACCCCTTCCCAGCGAGCGTGATCAGAACTTCCGCATGACCCCTGAAACCGGCGACCGTTTCGTTCTGAAAATAGCAAATACCGTAGAAGACTCGACCATGCTGGACTGTCAGAATCAAGCCATGCAGCATCTTAATCAACATGTGACCATTTGTCCGAAGGTTGTTGCGGCCCGGAGTGGCGATCTCATATCCGAGATCCGTTCTGCAGCGGGCGAAATCCATAAAGTCCGTCTGGTTACCTATCTGCCTGGAATCCCGATGGGATCCGTCAAAAGGCACTCGGGCGGGCTCCTTGAGGACCTGGGCCGGTGCGTCGGCGAAATGGACCGCGCCATGGCCGACTTTGATCACCCGGGGGCACACCGGGATTTTTACTGGGATCTTGCCAGAGGTTTAAAGGTCGTTAAAGAATACCAGACGCTGATTCCCGATACCGATCTTCGGGACCTGATCGAGAAATTCACCCGGGACTTCGAACAATATGTGACCCCGCTGCTCCCGGGGTTGCGCAAAAGCGTGATCCACAACGATGCCAACGATTATAATGTCATCGTCGGCGGCAACGACGATCTGTATACGCGAAATCAGCGGGTTGTCGGCGTTATCGATTTTGGTGATATGGTATACAGCCATACGGTGGGCAATTTAGCCATCGCCATCGCCTACGCGATTCTCGATAAATCCGACCCTTTGCGGGCGGCGACCCGAATGGTGAGAGGATATCACCGGGCATATGCGCTCCATGAAAACGAAATCACATCTCTCTGCCCGATGGTGTGTATGCGGCTGTGTATGAGCGCTTGCATCGCCGCGCAACAGTTAAAAGAGCGTCCCGACAACGACTATCTTTCGATCAGCCAGATGCCCATCCAGCGAACCCTGCCGGTTCTGGCCCAAATCCATCCGCGTTTCGCGGAAGCCGCATTCCGGCAGGCCTGTAAATTGACGCCTTTGCCGCGTTCCCAAAAGATCTGTAACTGGCTGAAGCGCGAGCATGCTTCCATGGCACCGATCCTGGACACCGATTTACGCACGGTGCCTCTGGAAATTTTTGATCTGAGCGTTGCAAGCCCCCTGGTTCACGGAGATCCGGAGAAAAACACGGAATCCTATATTACCAAACGCCTTAGGCATGCAATGGAGGCCGCCGGTGTCAAAGCCGCTATCGGGCGCTATGACGAAGCCCGAATGATTTATACGTCCCCCCTGTTTGTCAAAGGTGATGGGCTGACCGAAGAACATCGAGCCATTCACATCGGCATGGATTTGTATGCCAAAGCCGGGTCCGCCGTGCATGCGCCGATGGCGGGCAAGGTGTTCGCATTTTCAAATAACGAAGCGCCCCAGGATTACGGGCCGGTCGTTATCCTGGAGCACGCTACCGATCAAGGGGAGTTGTTTTACACCTTGTACGGACATTTGAGCGCAGATACCCTGGAAGGGCTCTATGCGGGCAAACTCATTGCCCGCGGAGAAAGATTCGCGCGGCTCGGCACCGCGGATGTCAACGGCGGATGGACGCCGCACCTGCACTTTCAAATCATTACGGATCTGCTGGACCTGGACTGCGATTTTCCGGGGGTGGTGCGGTCCGACGAACGGAGTCTCTGGGCGCTGTTTTCACCGGATCCCAATCTTGTCATCGGCATCCCGCAGGATCGTTTTCCGGCGCCGGATCCGAGCCTGCCGGATACGTTGGCCACGCGTCGAAATCTTCTCGGTCGCAATCTAAGCATCGGCTATCGCAATCCAATCAAAATGGTACGGGGCTGGAAACAGTATCTTTTCGACGACACCGCGCGGCGCTACCTGGATGCTTATAATAACGTGCCTCATGTCGGGCACTGCCACCCCAAAGTGGTCGAGGCGGCCTGCCGCCAAATTTCGGTCTTGAGCACCAATACCCGCTACCTCCACGATCTTATCAACCGCTATGCCGAACAATTGTGCGCCACCATGCCGGAGCCTTTGAGCGTCTGCTTCTTCGTCAATTCGGCCAGCGAAGGAAACGAGCTGGCCCTGCGCCTGGCGAGGTCATATACCGGACAGCGCGACATGATCGTGCTCGAAGCAGCCTACCACGGGAACACCACATCGCTGATCGATATCAGCCCTTACAAACATGACGGTCCCGGCGGCACGGGCCCGCCTCCCTGGGTCCACAAGGCGCCGATCCCCGATGGTTACCGGGGTCTTTACCGCTCAAACGATCCGGAGGCTGCCGGCAAATATGCCGGTCACGTCCGAGATATCATCGGTGAACTGCAGGACAAAGGCATCGGCATTGCCGGGTTTATCGCCGAAACCTGCCCCAGCGTGGCCGGACAAATTTTTCTGCCCGAAGGTTATCTGCCGGAGGTTTACCGCCTGGTGCGCAAGACCGGCGGGCTGTGCATCGCCGACGAGGTACAGACGGGCTACGGCCGCATCGGTACTCATTTTTATGCGTTTGAAGCCGAAAATCTGGTGCCCGACATCGTGGTTCTCGGAAAACCCATCGGCAACGGACACCCGGTCAGCGCCGTGGTCACCACCCCTGAGATTGCAGACGCCTTTGACAGCGGCATGGAGTTCTTCAGCACCTTCGGCGGGAATACGGTTTCCTGCGCGGTCGGACTGACCGTGCTGGAAGTGGTTTTGGAAGAAAATCTTCAGGCCAACGCCTTGAAAGCCGGGAAACGGTTGCTGGAAGGAATGGCCCCGTTCATTGATCGTTATCCGATCGTAGGCGACATCAGGGGGTCGGGGCTTTTCCTCGGCGTTGAACTGGTTCGCAGCCGTGAAACCCTCGAGCCGGCAAAAGAAGAAGCGGATTTTATCATCAACCGCATGCGTGAGGCCGGTATTCTGCTGGGGACGGACGGACCGTTTGACAACGTGATTAAGATCCGTCCGCCCATGCCGTTTGACGAAAGCAATGCCGATTTTCTCGTGGCCAACATAGACCGGATTCTGAAAGAAGATTTTTCAGCCTGATCTTTAAGTTTCAGATTATCCCAGAATGGCCTGCAGATCCTCTTGCGGTGTCTTAATCGGCATGATGTTAAACTTGTCCACCAGAACATCAAGAACATTGGGAGAGACAAACGCCGGCAGGCTCGGTCCCAGACGGATGTCCTTTATCCCGAGATAGAGCAGGGTTAGCAGAATCGCGCAGGCTTTCTGCTCGTACCATGAAAGAATCATGGACAGGGGCAGATCGTTGACCTCGCATTCGAAGGCATCGGCGAGCGCCGATGCAATCTTAATGGCCGAAAATGCATCGTTGCACTGTCCGACATCCAGCAGTCGCGGAATTCCACCAATGTCGCCGAGATTCTTGTCAAAAAAGCGAAACTTGCCGCAGGCCAGGGTTAGGACGACGCAATCATCGGGAACCTGTTCGACGAACTGGGTGTAATAATCACGACCGGGTTTGGCACCGTCACAGCCACCAACCAGAAAGAAATGCCGGATCGCCTTGTTTTTGACCGCTTCGATGACCTGACCGGCCACACCCATCACCGCATTGCGGGCAAAACCGACCATAACCTGTTTGCCGTTTTGATCCTCTGCGAAACCTGGCAATTCAAGGGCCTTCTCGATTACCGGCGAGAAATCTTTGTCGGCAATATGGCCAACACCGGGCCATCCTACCAGGCCGGTGGTGAATATGCGATCTTTATAAGCGTCTTTCGGTTTCTGAATACAATTGGTCGTCATCAAAATCGCACCGGGAAAGGCATCGAATTCTTTAGCCTGATTCTGCCAGGCAGTGCCGTAATGGCCGAAAAAATGAGAATACTTTTTGAGCTGCGGATATCCATGGCAGGGAAGCATTTCCCCGTGAGTGTAGATGTTAATCCCCTTGCCTTCGGTTTGCTTCAAAATTTCTTCCAGATCCTTAAGATCGTGACCGGATACCAGAATCGCCTTGCCTGCTTTGGCGCCTAAAGGTACTGCAGTGGGTACGGGATGGCCGTATGTGCTTGTATTGGCGGCATCCAAAAGTTCCATGGTTCTTAAGTTGACTTCACCGCATTTCATCACCAGGCCGATATAATCATCGACGGTCAGATCTTTATTTAGGGTAGATGCCATGCCTTCCTGCATAAAGGCATATATGCTGTCGTCTTCTTTACCCAAAATGGCTGCGTGGTCTGCATAGGCGGCCATTCCCCGTATGCCGTAAATCAGCAGTTCACGCAACGAAAGGATATCGGCGTTGACAGCCGGATCCGACTTGATACCCACTTTCTCACCCTGGGCCACCAGGGCTTCCAGGGTCGATTCGGGTACGAATGTTGAGGGGCCTTCGCCAAAATCAATATTGCCGCCCGCGGCTTTGACTTTTGCTTTCAAAGCATCTCGTTTCTGTACCGCCTGGTTGATGAGGTCAATAAACCGTTCGGGATCAAAATCCACGTTTGTCAACGTTGAGAAAATAGCCTTGCTGGTAAATTGATTGATTTCCTGCTCGTTGACCCCAACCTTACGTCCTTCAATCGCCACCTGCGACAACCCCTTGACGGTATAGTTTAAAAGATCCTGAAGGGCAGCAACATCCGGTTGTTTTCCACAAACGCCGATCTTGGTGCATCCTTCGCCTTTAGCTGTTTGTTCGCACTGATAACAAAACATTCGCATTCTCCCTTGGTTAATAGTCTTTTTATTTATAAAGTTCGAAAAGAAATTCTATGATCTCAGTTGGGATTACTGAAAATCAAATTAATCACAATCTGGTGGAAATCAATCGCGCATTTAATCTGTTTTTTTCAGCTTTAATGTGTTCATGTCCACTGAGAATCAAACACTATACCTTGTCTTTTATTGTCCGCCTTTGACTTAGGTCAAATTTTTAAACTGACACAATGTGGTATAAAATTACTATGCTTAAGCTGTTCCGACTATGGATCCACACCCCCTGATCTCCTGAACCGAGAATACGAAACCGCCCTCAATGGAAGAGCGAAAGCCAATGGATGCTTATTCCGATCCTGCCCCATTACTGGAAGCCTTTAGCATTGTCTCAAAGCAATGAAAGCGCGAAACGCAATGAGCGCAGTCACCTCTTCCAACATAATTCGTTACGAAAACTACTGTCTCCATAAGAGATCTGCAACATACCCCGGGCTCCAGACTGCAGATAGCCACTACCCTACACACAAAAAAGATTCGACTAAACCATGCTCGGTTTATGGTTTGGGGACGGGAGCGGAATTTGATGACCAGCTTCTGGCACTGGAAAAGAGCGCGCGCTACCGATATTCGAAGATTCAAGAATCCCTGACCTTTAAAAAACTTCCAAGATGGTTTGATCAAATGCTGGACGATAGTGTTTTTCCAGTGCTGCATCGCATCGGATTTGACGCGCCAATTTCAAAAGTGCTATTTAAAATTGCCTCGTCTTCCTGGAAATTAATGAGGCCGTTGAATGAAAAAATCGTCGCTTTTCAGCCGGTGATCGATCAGCAAATCGAGGAGGTTAGACAGGGGCTCGAATTGAAAGCCCGCAGCAACCGCAACTTGTTTGCTCGGCCCGCAGTTGGATTGCCGCAGATCATTTCGGGGACCATGAAAAATAACGCCTCTACGGAAAACCTCTTTGATTTACTCGATGAAATCGCCACTCCCTGGATAATTCTGCCGCGAACTTTGCGTTTCCTGCAAAAACGTCAGTGCCACTATTTGCCGGTATATTTGAAAACCATTGATCGGGAAATTCGGGAGCCGTGTTTAAAGCTGTTTAGTCGAATTGCCGTGGAATTTGTGGGTAATTTTTCCCTTAAATTTGCCGACAAGCACCATCCACCGGATCAATTAACGAAACTGTTGTTTTATGGTTACTCGGCGCTATTCTGGAAAACGCTCAGATGCCCGCCCGGCAATCTTGAAAACAGCGCCGCATTTGACATCTTTTTGGCCTGGATATGCAGGCTCATGCGCAAAAACGATTTTCTTGGCAGTGAAGAGGCCACTTCAATCAACCGCATGATAAAGATGAAAACAATCACATTTCCAGCAAGAAATATCAGCCATCCACAAATACGAGGCACGCCTGATATTTCGCATTTTTTGGTAACCCTGCGGCATGGCCTCATCGGGATTACGACGATCTTAAAATATTTCGCAATTGATCAATTTTTGGAAACCAGACAGATCGGCAACCGGTTTGCCTGCCCCTCTGTTCAAAACGAGGTGCAAGGCCTTTTGCATCTCATTCAAACAAAATACCATTTAGAATCAAAACAAACCCAAGAAAATATCAAACTATTCATAGGCTGTCTAAGATCGGCCTACTCGCGTTTGCAATCCGAATTCCATCCGACCCAGGAGAATTTTTTGAATCGAAAATTTAATAATCTACAGATATTATTAAACAAATAAGCTTTTCCGGCCCTCCTTAACCCGTCGAGACAGAGATAAGGTCGCCTACCCCAATTGAATCTTCATGTCTTCTAAATTCACAGATTTTTTTGATTGATTACTACGGTGCAAATTGGAGAGATCTGGAATTTGATAGATATGCTAATGGAAGCTAGAAATCATTGTGAAGATAGGTTCATCACCGAAAGATTTAAACAAGGGATTTTATAGGATTCGTAAGCAAATCCAAGAATTTGAAAATACAAGACCCACATATACCTTTTATCACGACCTAATAGCTGACTTTTAAGCCCGGTTTTTTAGGGTACACCGATTGTCAATCCGTCGTAGCACGGGCGATCGTAATCACCTGAAAGTGGTTCGTTTTCATCAATAACCGTGGTAGACGAATATCGAATTTGGCCGTAGCGACTTTTAATTTGTTTTTTCTCGCCTTGCTTAATCAATCCCTTCCAAATGGTATTCCCTTTATTGCCCTGATCATCTGCATCCCATACCTGTACGATTACATCTACCGATGCCTGGAGAACACAATCATTATTGCCGGCATTGGCAATTACTGGATATAAGCTGAGAGCTGAAAACATCATGAGAAAAACAAAAATGGCAAGACTTTTAAACTTTTTCATTTGCAGATCTCCTTTGCGTAAGCTCTTTAAGCTGGCATGCGGTTTCCGGTGATTTCTTTTATTTACTCCGGAAATCTTGCAGCATGTCACGGATATCTTTCAATTTGCGCAACAGTCCGCCTAATTAAAGGCGGATCTAAGACAACAACATAGAATATTAGGGCACTCGAATGGTATTGCCGCCTTTACAGGTTTTATGGTGATCACCATATGAGCGATCATCTCCGGCTAATTTATAGCTAAAAACAATAAAACCGGTGTTGCTTTTAATTTCTTTTTCATCATTTGATTCAAGCCAGCCCTGAAAAATTCTACCCTGTCGATCTTGTCCAGAATCTTCATCCCACACCGTTACGTGAACCTTATTCGCATCTGCTTTTAGCGTACATGTTTTATCGTTTGCATCGGCAGCGACAAACGGGAAAAAACTGGCAACTAAAATAGCCAGAATAGTCCATATTGCAATAGATTTGCTTTTCATCGGAGCCTCCTTAACACCAAAGGAATTACAGAGTTCAAACCTAATATTTTTTCATTTTCCTGATGCCTAAGAAATTTATGCATCTTGTTACAAAAAAACAAGAATTAAATACTTGGCACCCGTGGCAGAGGAGCTGCCAGAATTAAAACCTGTATTGCAAATTCGCGCCGATGATAAATAGCCATTTGGAATCAAATTCGCCATTGGAAAGCATCCCCCGAATTGCCTTTACCCAGTCGCGTGTTGGCCCATAGCAATAGGTGGATATTTAATGCATATTTGGGCTCAAATATTTAAATATGATGTTTTTTTAGATTATTGACAATAGCGGGTATTGATGCAAGTTAGAAAGTGTTTTTGTAAATGAATAATCTGAGAAACCATCATGTGGCGTTTTCTTGACAGCATATCCTATCCAATTCTGATTTTCATCGCGGTCTTTATGCTGCTGGCGCCTTTGAGTCCGATGCCGCATGTGGTTGAAAAATTGATCATGCTTAAAGAGGGTAATCTGACCCGGCCCGTCGATATTTTTGATCTGTTCTTTCATTTGGCGCCCAGCCTTTTGTTGATCATTAAATACCTGAGAAGCATTAAAAAAGGCGGATAAAAGTGACTAAAGTCAAGGAATTCTGCCCGTCGAAGCCTCCCTTCGAGGACCTCAGGGTCTGTCGACGGGGTCGAACGATCATTTTATAGATTTCACCGCAGAAACGCAGAGCGCGGAGAGAAATATTCTATAAAAAACCTCTGCGGACTCTGCGCCTCTGCGGTGAGATAGTGCTTTAGTTACACCCGACTTTAGCTCACTCTATACACTAATATTTGCCATTTTGAACCAATTGCGGTCCGCAAGGACAACCGAAGTTACAACCTGGCGCGCCGGAATCGACCAGTATTTTTGAAGCAACCGGCTCTTTTCCTTTTCGGAAACGCGTTTGAAGCCGTGTTTTTCATAAAAACGGATCGCCCAGGTCGCATCTGCCCAGGTGCCGATTAGAATTGGGCGATCGGACTTCTTGCAGAGTTCCAATAGCAATTTTCTGCCGATTCCCCGTTGCTGTTTCTGCAAACGAACATAGGCATGCCGGATGAGGGTGACATCCAGAACATTCTGGATCCCCATTACGCCTGTCAGCTCGTTGTTTTCTTCAAATCCCCAAAACACGACCCCGGAAGCGATTTCGTGCTTTAGCTCTTCTTTAGACATATATGGTTCTTTCCAGCGATCCGCGGGTATAACCCCTTTGTAAACCTGTGCAGCCTCGTTGATGATGGAATAGATCGTTTCAAGATCTCGATCATTGCATTGCCGAATCGCCGGCACTGAGCCGTGGTCGTTCAGGACGCTTTTCACCCGTCCGACCTGACCGCCGATCAAACGGACCTTGATACCGTGGGGATGAGCGGTCGATTTGGTGAGGATATCTTTAACAATGCCCCGGGTCCGTTTTCCGGTGCGCTGGTCTTTTTTCAGCACGATGTCTACTTCGGTGCCGGGTTTTATACCCCGTCGGCTTTTTGTCGCCATTTGGTACAATCCTTTTTGCTCGAGAGCAGCCTGTGTCATTAAATTTTACCTGGGTCTTGATTAAAGCAGTTAATCTAATAACAAGTCAAGAATATGGTTAAAAGTAAAATACAGGTTGCATTTAAAAATCAACCAGAGTATCAGGTCCAAACTCAACTTTTTGACAATCCATCCAAACTGTTTGACATTCTTAGGAATTTTTTGATATTTAATCCCTTAAATCGCCAAAGCGAGAATACCACCGGCAGCCCAGCGTCCATTCAGAACTCTAAATTAGCCGCGTTCCCAATATCTTGAGCTGTAAAATCGTCCTGTCTGCGCGACCGCACGACCTGCTTACTTCCTGATAAGATTGATTTTAAAACTTTAGCACCGGAGAAAAAGGCCTATCCATGCAGAAATAGGGGCAAATTAATTAAAATTAATCTCCAAACATCAAACAGCGGGAGGTTAGTTATGGAAGAGGAAAAAATCGGTTTGGTTTCCAATTACTTTAGCAAAATATCCGTTGCTGCCGTTGAGATAACGGACGGAATCGTGTCGGTGGGAGATCGGTTGCATTTTCTGGGGTACACCACCGATTTTGAGTCCACCGTACACTCCATGCAGATCGAGCACAAATCGGTCACCGAGGCCAAAAAAGGTGACAGTGTGGGCATCAAAGTACCGGAAAAGGTCAGAGAAGGGGATAAGGTATATAAAACAGCCGCAGAGTAGTTTGTTGAAAATATCCGATTCAGGGTTCAGAGGTTCAAAGGTTCAGGGTTGTGTGGGCAACCACGAGCCCGGCTTACATCCGGCAGGCTGGAGATGAACTCAATATCATCCCCATACTTTTTTTCAAGTTTATAGCGCCTGCGCCACGAAAAACACATAGCCATAGTAATCCGAATACTTCCGGTATAAATCTATTTCCCGCATCTCGGTTTCAAGCACTTCCAGCGCATTGCTGTTGTTTTTATACTTTTCTTTCATCAGCATCACCCGTTTTTCAATTGCACGGTAGTAATCCCACCAGGCGGATTCCGGAAGTATGAAATGCGCCACCGGCTGATATCCGGCGGCTCGAATATCTGCAAGATTGCCCTCGATATCTTGTATCTGTGGATATGCTGAGTCCCAGAAAGCTTTAAGGTTATCCGGAATATCAGAAGCCAGCCAGGCGATTTCAGTGACCGCAACATAACCCGCTTTTTTCAGCAACGGCTTCCACAGTTTCAGCCCGGCTTTGAATCCGAGGTTATAAATAGCGCCTTCGGACCAGATGACATCAAAAGTTTGAGGCTTGAACTGCAAATTTGCCATATCCCCCTGCAGGGCGGTAATCTGTTGATTCAATCCCAGCGTTTTGCTTTTGCGTTGCAGTGCGTCGACATATGGCTTATGGAAATCAACGGCGATAATGTTTCCCTGGGTTAAGCGGCATAAATCAAACGTCTGTCTTCCAGGTCCGCATCCCGCATCGAGAATCTTCGGCAAGGACGGAAGGTTTTTTAGTAGGGAAAAAGCGCGGCGGGTTGATGCAAAATCCCCAGGTCCTTCTTGAGGATTGTCATGATGAATCTCGAAAAAT
>JASFIX010000034.1:0-14563 GCA_050122435.1 Desulfobacterales bacterium | reverse complement strand
TATGAAAAGGCACTTGGGATCAGCGGGGTTGTTGCTGTGTTTACCGCTGAAGATATTCCCGGTAAAAATTTGACCGGTATCATCAACAAAGATCAACCGTTGCTGGCTAGCGGCAAAGTGCGCAGTTTCGGCGAACCGGTTGCCCTGGTGGCGGCTGAAACCCGAGCAGCGGCAGAAAGCGCACTGACAGCCATTGACGTGACCTATGATACCCTGCCGGCGATTTTTCGTACAGCGGAAGCATTGGCGCCCGGAGCGACGAAAATCCACGAAAAAGGCAATTTGCTTTTCAGCCGCAAGATAAAGAAAGGCGATGTCGACAACGCTTTCAAGCAGTGTGCGGCAATTGTCGAAAAGACCTACCAAACGACCTATGTCGAGCACAGCTATCTGGAGCCGGATGCCGGTGCCGGGTATGTGGATTATGACGGCACTTTCGTAATATTCGCTTCCACCCAGAATCCCCATTACGACCATAAAGAACTGGTCGGTCTGCTGGAGCTTGAAGAAGAGCAGGTGCGAATCATTCAGGCCGCCACCGGCGGCGGTTTCGGTTCCAAACTCGATATGAACGTGCAGGGCTTTATCGGTTTGGCCCTTTATCACCTGAAAAGACCGGTACGAATGGTATATAGCCGTGAAGAGGCCTACCTGGCTACGGCTAAACGTCATCCGCTTGAGATGAAACTTAAAACAGGGGCTGACAGCCGGGGCAAGCTTCTGGCGATGAATGCCACCATTACCTGTGATACCGGCGCTTATGCATCCTATGGTATTGCCGTCACTTCTCGGGCGGCGGCACATGCGACCGGACCCTATCAAGTTGGAACTGTGGCGGTTGAGAGCCGTTGCGTATATACCAACAACCCATTTTGCGGCGCCATGCGCGGTTTCGGCGCCCCGCAGATCGCCCTGGCCCACGAATCCCAGATGGATCTTCTGGCGCAGGAACTCGGCCTGGATCCTTTAGAAATACGGCAGATGAATGCTTTAAAGCCGGGTTCCAAGACAGGAACCGGCCAGGAGTTGACGGCCAGTGTGGGGATCGGCAAATGTTTGGATGAGATCCGACCTTACTATGCGCAAGCCAAAGCCGAATGGCAATCGGAACCCATTGGCCCGTATAAAAAGAGAGGCGTTGGTATCGGATGCATGTGGTATGGCATCGGCAACACCGGCGTGCAAAACCCGTCGACCGCCAGAATCAGTATGGATCGGAATGGTAGGGTTACATTGTTTACGGGTTGTGCAGATATCGGTCAGGGATCCAGCACTGTCCTTGCTCAGATTGCCGCCGAGGTTCTGGGATTGGCTCCCGATTCCATTCGTATGGTTGTGGCCGACACCAAGTGTACCACCAACGCCGGTGCCACATCCGCCAGTCGCCAGACGTATATTTCCGGAAATGCGGTCAAAGGGGCTGCTGATAAGCTGGCTGATGTTCTGCTGACCGAGGCGGTCAACAAACTTAAAGCACCCAAAACCTCCTTGCGGCTGGATTCCGGTTTTGTCAGGGTGTCAGACAACCCCGATAAGAAGATCGAATTTTCATGGCTGGCCCGGCGCATCCATGAAAAGGGCCTTCCGCTGACCTGGAACGGGTTTTTCGATCCCGATACCGTGCCGCTGGATCCGGAGACGGGCCAGGGCGTGCCCTATGCCACCTATGCCTTTGCCTGCCAGTTGGCGATGCTCAGTGTGGACACCCTGACCGGAGAGGTAAAGGTCGAAAAAATAGTGGCAGCTCACGATGTCGGCAAGGCCATTCATCCGGAAAATGTAAAGGGTCAGATATGCGGTGGCGTGGCCATGGGCATGGGCTTTGCCCTCATGGAAGAGTTTGTTCCCGGCCAAACCCTTTCGTTTAAAGATTATCTGATCCCCACCTGTGGGGATATGCCGGAGATCATCCCCATAATCGTTGAGTCACCGGAGCCCAGCGGGCCGTTCGGCGCCAAGGGCGTTGGCGAACCGGCTCTGATACCGACGGCTCCGGCTATCATAAATGCCCTGGCGGACGCGCTGGGGGAACGAATTTACCAATTGCCAGCCAATTTGGAGCGCGTTTTGGAAGCCAGTATCAAAGCCGGCCATTTTGGACCCAAGGAGGTAGAAAATGTCTAAAGTCCTTTTAAAAAATATTGGAATTATGGTCAGTGGCGATATCTCAAATCCGATTTTAAAAGGCAATGCCATTTTAATCGAAGATGGCAAGATAAAACAGAGCGGTGAGGAAGACGGCCTTGATGCCGCCGGTGCTGTAATGACCATTGACTGTGATGGCGCCACCGTTACCCCGGGATTGTTCGATTCTCACTGCCATGTCGTTTTAGGAGATTACACGCCCAGGCAAAAACAGACCGGATTTTTAGAAAGTGAGGTGCACGGGGGCGTGACGACCTTTATTTCGGCTGGCGAAGTTCATCTGCCGGGGCGTCCGAAGGATCCGGCCGGCGCCAAAGCGCTGGCGATTTTAGCAGCGAAATCGTTTGCCAGCTTCAGGCCGGGCGGCGGCAAGGTTGTCGGCGGCGCGGTAATTCTGGAAAAAGGTCTTGTTAAGGCAGATTTTGAGGAAATGGCAAAAGAAGGCGTCCGGACCGTCGGCGAAATCGGGCTGGGAACCATTAAGAATCCCGAAGATGCCGCCCCCATGGTGCAATGGGCAAAAGAATGCGGCATGACGGTGATGATGCATACCGGCGGCACCTCCATTCCCGGCAGCAGTACAGTGACCGCCGAAATGGTCATTCAGGCAAATCCCGATATCGCCTCACATATTAATGGAGGACCGACGGCGGTGGCAATGGATGAAGTCAAACGTCTGGTGACCGAAACCGATCTGGCGCTGGAATTTGTTCATTGCGGAAATCCCAAGGTGGCGGTGGAAGCCGCCAATTTATGTGTGGAGCAAAATGCGTTGGACCGCATTATCATTGGAAATGATGCGCCTTCCGGTACCGGGGTGGTGCCGCTGGGGGTGCTGCGGGTCATTTGCCACCTGGCCAGCCTGACGGCTATTAAACCCGAAGAAGCCCTTTGTATGGCAACGGGCAATACGGCCCGCGTTCACAAACTGCCTCAGGGGGTGATCGCTGAAGGAAAAGACGCCGACTTGGTCATTATGGATGCACCCATGGGTTCGGTGGGAGAGGATGCGCTGTCCGCCATTGAAGCCGGAGATGTGCCAGCGGTGGCCATGGTGCTGGTCGATGGCGAAATTGTCGTGGCCAAGAGCCGGAATACGCCGCCGCCGGTGAGGAAACCCAAGGTCCTATAGGCTGGGTCTATGTAGGTGCTTTTAGTAAAATGCAAAGCTTATCGGGTTGCTTTTAAGTTTAGGAGTTGGAGTAATGGAGTAATGGAGCACTGGAGTATTGGAAAAGACCTTCAGCGCATCGCATTTAAATCTTACAGCACTCCAACACTCCATTACTCCAACACTCCGGTTAATTAAGTCATACGATGAATGTTGGCCAGTCATTATTGGAAAGAAGTCATGGATATTGATAGGGACAAATGCATCGCTTGCGGGTATTGCGTGCGCGACTGCCCGGTCGCTGCCGTTAAAATGGTCAAGAAAAAGGCGGTGATCAATAATCAATGGTGCACGCATTGCGGCGTGTGCCTGAGGGTTTGCGAAAGTGATGCGGTGATTGATGCCGAGAGCATGCCGCCAGAGGCTATCGAATGCGATGCCTGCCCGATCAAATGTTGGATTCAGCCCGGGTACCTTGGCGCCTGCCAGCGCTACCGCAATGAAGCGGGCAAATTGATGCGGCTCACACGGCTGCATACATACGCTGATGTAAAACAGCTGGTCGGCCCCGAACCCGGGGCCAATATTCGCAAGCCCCTGATTACGGCCATTGGCGCCGGGACCACCTATCCGGACTGCAAACCGGCGCCCCATATTGTAAAAGCCAAAAGACGCGGTGTTGATGTCGTTACCGTCGTAACCGAAGTTCCGTTGAGTTACAGCTCCATCATCGTCAAAATCGATACAGATGTTCCCATCGGTCAGGAGGGCGATCGTATCTTTGTAGGCAAAAGAGAAGTCGGCATGGTCGAGACCGAACAGTACGGTTCCAAAATGCTGCATATTGGGGGTGTCAATCGCTTAACCGGGCAAAACGGTTTCGTTATTGCCAGAATCATCACCGAAATCGCCAATCGCAAACGGGTGAAACTCAAAATCAAAAACGGCAGCCGGCTCGAAGTCCAGGTAGGTCATTCCCCCATCATTGACGGAAAAGAAGTGGCCAAGATGCGCGTGGGCTGCGGCAGTGCCACTATGGGCCTGTTTGCACCCCTGCTGGTCGAGGCCGCCGACGAGGTTATCATCATCGATTCTCATATCACCGGGCAGATGAGCCGCCATGTGGCCGGAGTCTATGCCGGTGCCAAACCCACCGGTATCCGACTGAAGTTCAGCGAAAGCACCCCCGGCCGCTACTTCGGCGATCACGGCAACGGTTGGGGAGGGACCTCCATTACCCGTCCGGTTGACGTGATCAGCACCATTGACATGAAACTTGCCCGCAGCGGCATGGCCATATTGATTACAGAAACCACCGGCCAAAACGGTGCCATGTTTAAAATCGGTAAGGGGGGTGCCCTCAAAGAAATCCCCCTTTCCAAGAAAGCTGTGGCCGCGCTGAAAGCCATCGCTGACAGTTGCGAACCTTCCCGGGTGTCGGCAATTTATACTGCCGGCGCCGGAGGCAGTGCACGGGCCGGTACAACCAAATATCCGATTAAACTGACCCAAGCGGTGCATGCCGGCAAGGTGCAGTTGACTGTGGGCGGTTCTCCCGGATTCGTCTTGCCGGGCGGGGGGATTTCTTTTATGGTTGACGTCGAGCGCGTCAAAAGCGGCGCTTTTTACTGGACACCGACGCCGGCCACCATCTGTCCGCTCGAGTACACTATGAAGCTAAAAGACTATAAAGAGATGGGCGGGCACATTGAAGCCATGAAGCCCTTTAAAGTCAAAAAGCACGGATCAAAATGACCGATGTCCTATGAACAATCCATAACACTGCTGGATGAAGAAACCGTTTTAGCCGAATGTGGTCCCATGCGCCTGGCAATCCGCGCTTGGCAAGACAGCAGGCCGCAAATCGCCCTGTGCCGGCAGGCCGCGGGAGCATCATTTGCATATCTGGAAGCGGTTGCTAAAGAAAAGACCGTGTTGAGCGACATTGAGGGAAATATCAGGTCCTTGCCGGAAAATGCCCTGGCGCAGCAGATGATTGAAAGTGTCAGGGCCATCGGTGATATTGATCTAACGCCCATGGCTGCCGTAGCGGGCACGATTGCAGATGCCGTGGCCGATTGGCTTTTCGCTCGCGGGTCAACCAAAGCCATAGTGGACAACGGCGGCGATATCGCCATTCGGCTGGCAGCGGGTGAAACAGCCACCGTCGGCATTCGCCCTCAAATAAACTGCTTGGACATATCCCATATCGCCCTGCTGGACGACCGCAGTTCGTCATGGGGTGTGACCACCAGTGGCCGGGGGGGACGCAGTTTTACCCGGGGCATTGCATCGGCTGTTACGGTGATTGCGGAAAATGCTTCGATCGCGGACGCAGCCGCTACGGCAATTGCCAATGCCTGTTTTGTGGAAGATAGCAGCATCGTTCAGATTCCGGCAGAACAGATGGATCCCCGTACCGATCTAAAAGGGGTAAATGTCACTGCTGAAGTGGGCGCGTTAAGCCCCGACAAGAAGATTCAGGCTGTGAAAATGGCCTTGTCAAAAGCAGACGCCCTTTGCCGGCTGGGACTCATTGTCGGCGCTTTTATTGCGCTGGAAGATGTTTTTGTGATAACCGAAAGTGTCAGGGAACTTATCGCACCATCAAACTAGGGACTCCAGGAAGAACCGGAGCTCCTTACTTTGGAAAGGAGGATGTAAAAATGAAGATTATCAAAATCATGTTCATTTTACTTACGGCGATGCTCATGTTGTCGCTCGGCATTTCACCCGCGGTTTTCGCCGCGGACACCATTAAGGTTGGTGATGTTCAGACTTATAGCAAATTGGCCAGTTTCACACACCCATATCGCAACGGCTGGCAACTGGCCCTGGAAGAGATCAATAATGCCGGCGGTGTCATGGGCAAAAAAATCGAAGTCATTTCCCGGGATGATCAGGGCAAACCGGGGGAGGCTGTAAAGGTTGCTGAAGAGATGGTCAGCAAAGAGAAGGTTGCTTTGCTCATGGGGTCCTTTTTCTCCAATGTGGGACTGGCGGTAACCGATTTTGCCGGACGCAATAAAGTGCTTTACATTGCTGCCGAACCGCTGTCCGATGCGGTTGTATGGGCCAAAGGCAATCGCTATACCTTTCGGCTGCGACCCTCGACCTATATGCAGGCGGCCATGCTGGCGGTCGATGCTGCCAAAAATCCCGCCAAACGCTGGGCCACCATTGCACCCAATTATGCCTACGGTAAAGATGCGGTGGCATCCTTTAAAAAGGTACTGCAGGCCAAACGTCCGGACGTTGAATTTGTGGCCGAACAATGGCCGGCCTTGTTTAAAATAAATGCGGGCGCTGAGATCCAGGCATTAGCGGATGCCAAACCCGAAGCCGTTTATAACGTTACCTTTGGCAGCGATTTAGCTAAATTTGTGCGCGAAGGTAAACTCAGAGGCTTTTTTAAAGACGTCTTTATGGTTAGCCTTTTGAGCGGTGAACCCGAATATCTGGATCCCTTGAAAGACGAGGCGCCCGAGGGTTGGCTGGTAACCGGGTATCCCTGGTATGACATTAAGACGCCGGCTCACACAAAATTTGTGGAAGCCTATCAAAAGAAATTCAATGATTATCCGCGAACCGGTTCAGTGGTGGGCTACAATACCATGTATACTGTTTACCATGTGCTGAAGAAGGCCGGTACAACCGACACCGAAAAAATGGTTGCCACCATGGAAGGTTTAACCTTTGAGTCGATTGTCGGCCCGGTCTCATACCGCAAAATTGATCATCAATCGACCATGGGGGCCTACGTGGGCTACACGGCACTGAAAGACGGTAAAGGCATTATGGTGAACTGGAAATTCGCAGATGGCAAAGATTATCTGCCCAGTGACGCGGAAGTCATGAAACTGAGACCGCAATAATTCAGTTGCTGATATTGTAGCGGTTTGATTCATGATTGTTGTAGTAATTTAAACCGAAAAATACCGTTAGCTTCGTGTGTCAGTTGTTCGTTGTCCGTCGTCCGTTGTGTCTCAAATGAAACTTCGGCCGTTGCAACGGACAACTGACCATTGACAACGGACGTGCGCCCTTATTATCACCTTAGCTTTTATAAAACTCATCCACCAAACGTTTAGCATTACATTTTAGGATAACAAAATTGGGTTTTTACACTGTTCAGTTTCTGACCGGATTATCCGATGCGTCTGCCCTGTTTTTAGTGGCCTGCGGGCTCTCATTGATTTTTGGTGTCTCGCGAATCGTGAATTTGGCCCATGGTTCATTTTACATGGTCGGCGCCTACCTGGCTTATTATCTGATCGATTTTTTGCCCCATGGGGCCTTTTCCTTTTGGGCAGGGATATTGCTGGCGACGCTGATTGTCGGCCTAGTCGGTGTTGTGCTAGAAGTGTTTTTGTTGAGGCGACTGTATGCCACGCCGGAGCTTTTCATTCTTTTTGCCACCTTTGGCGTTGTTTTAATGATTCAGGATCTGTCACGCTGGCTATTCGGCGCCGAAGATATCCTCGGTCAGCAGGCACCGGGCATGGAAGGCAGTATTGATGTCATGGGTACCTTATTACCTCAATATGACATCGCCCTCATCGTTATTGCCCCTTTAATTCTAGCCGGACTCTGGTTATTGTTGAATCGTACCCGTTGGGGGATTTTAGTACGCGCAGCCACTGAAGACAGAGAGATGTCAGATGCGTTAGGGGTTAACCAGACCTGGTTGTTTACCGGCGTATTTTTTCTCGGGTCCTGTCTTGCCGGGCTTGGTGGCGCTATTCAGTTGCCCAAAGGCGGCGCCAATCTGCTGATGGATTTAAACATGATTGCGGCGGCCTTTGTGATTGTGGTGGTCGGTGGAATGGGCAGTATTCCGGGTGCCTATTTAGCTTCCGTAATCATTGGCGAGCTCAATTCCTTTGGTGTCCTGGTTTTTCCGCAAAGCACGTTGGTTCTGATGTTTCTGGCTATGGCCGTGGTGTTGATTATTCGCCCGCATGGTCTTTTTGGTAAAGCCGAAATTGAAGAGCATGGCGCAGCGGAGACAACAGAATCTATTCTCCAGCCGGCATCCAAAAAATATAAATTGCTGGGTTTGGCCCTTCTCATTTTGATTTTTATAATGCCGGCATTTGTTGGCTCGTTCAGCCTGGTGCTAATGACTGAAATAGCGCTTTTTGCGTTAGTGAGCATGAGTTTGTATTTTATGATAGTGGGCGGCATGGTGTCATTCGGACAGGCGGCTTTTTTCGGTGGCGGCGCATACACAGCGGCACTGATGGTACACTATGCAAATTCCCCCATGGAGCTGGCCATTCTTTTAGCGCCCTTATTTGTGGGGCTTTTGGCGCTGATCATCGGGTGGTTTTGTGTGCGGTTATCCGGTGTGTACTTTGCCATACTTACGCTGGCGTTCGCACAAATCTGCTGGTCGGTTGTATTTCAGTGGGGTGAATTCACCGGCGGGGATGATGGTCTTCTAACAATTTGGCCTTCGGATTGGGCCAGTGGGAAGATTGTTTTTTATTATCTGACCATGGTGTTATGTATCGGTGGAATCCTTCTGTTGCGTTATTTTATATTTACGCCTTTTGGCTATACCATGCGGGCCTGTCGGGATTCAGCACTCAGGGTCGACTCCATCGGAATTAACCTGCGGCGGCACCAGTGGTTTGCCTTCACTATTGCCGGGGTTTTTGCCGGGCTTGCCGGTGGGATCTATGTCTTTTCAAAGGGTAGCGTGTTTCCAGATGAAATGGCGATCCCGCGTTCTTTTGAATTTTTATTCATGGTCTTGTTGGGCGGCGTCGAGACCTTGTTCGGACCGGTTGCGGGTTCGGCTGCCTATACCTGGTTGCATGATAAAATTGCGCGCTTTGATTTTTGGCAGCTCGCCATCGGATGTATTTTTATATTTTTAGTTGTGGCCTTTCCCCAGGGAATCGCCGGTTCCATTCATAATC
Organism: Desulfobacterales bacterium; assembly: GCA_050122435.1. GTDB lineage: Bacteria > Desulfobacterota > Desulfobacteria > Desulfobacterales > JAHEIW01 > JAHEIW01. The sequence continues at coordinate 5,380 of JASFIX010000034.1, read as the reverse complement.
GATGGGGGAAATATTTTGAGGGCTAGCGCGTCCGGCGCAGCAACATTTTTATTTACCACAGAGAGCACAGAGGCCACAGAGGTTGTTTAATAATCCGCAGATTACGCAGATTAACACAGATTAGAAAAATTAAATATTCATAATAGCAGAATAAAGACGGCAAAATTTAGGATTCCTCTATGACCTGTAGACCAGTTTTTACTTAAAATGTAATCTGCGGCAATCTGCGTAATCTGCGGATAAATCTAACTTTTGATTTTGTCTTTGTGCTCTGTGAGCTCTGTGGTGAAGCCTTCACAAAAAGACGCTTTGAAAGCAAAGAGAACATCATGGCAACGATCTTAGAAGTACGAAAGCTTTATAAGGCCTTTGGCGGTGTCAAAGCCGTCATTGATGTGAGTTTTAGTCTGGAAGATGGAGAGCTGCTGGCCATGATCGGGCCCAACGGCGCAGGAAAATCGACCTGCTTTAATCTAATTAACGGGCAATTAAAGCCGGATAGCGGCGAAATTATCATTATGGGCAAAAGCGTTAATGGCAGTAAACCGAGGGATGTCTGGAAACTGGGCGTCGGTCGCACCTTTCAGGTGACCTCTACCTTTGCTTCCATGTCCGTGCTGGAAAATGTCCAGATGGCCCTTCTTTCCTATCACAAGCGTACCAAATCGTTGTTAAAAACAGTCCGCCGGCTTTATGTGGATGAATCCATGAAACTGCTCAATCTGTTAGGGATCGAAGACCAGGCCGAACGTGCCTGTGGTGTCCTGGCCTATGGCGACCTCAAACGGGTGGAGCTGGCAGTTGCCCTGGCGAATAAACCCAGACTACTGCTTATGGACGAGCCGACGGCCGGCATGGGGCCGGCCGAGCGCCAAAACTTGATGGAATTGACCAAAGAGATTGTTCGCACTCAAAATATCGGCGTGCTTTTCACAGAACATGACATGGATGTGGTGTTTAATCATGCCGACCGCATTATCGTTTTGAATCGTGGTGAGTTGGTGGCCGAGGGCACCCCGAATGAAGTACAGGCGAATGAAAAAGTTAAAGAGATCTATCTGGGACACGGTGAAGCCGCGGGCTAACAGATCAGGATTACGACATCACCCATTCATGGAAAAATAGATATGCAGACGGATACCCAAGAGATCATGTTAAAGGTTGAATCCCTTAACACATTTTACGGCAAAGCTCAGATCTTATTTGATATTACCCTTGAAGTTAAACGCGGGGAGGTGAATGTATTGCTGGGACGCAATGGTGCCGGTAAAACCACCACCTTAAAATCCATTATGGGCATGGTTTCTCCTAAAAGCGGAACCATCACCTATAAGGGACAGGAAATCCAGGCGCTGCCACCGTTTAAAACCTGTGCGCTGGGGCTGGGTTACGTGCCCGAGGATCGCCGGATCTTTTCCAAGCTGACGATTTTGGAGAATTTTGAAGTCGGAAAACAGCCGCCGCGTGAAGGCCTTGAACCATGGACACCCGAGCGCTTATTTGAGCTGTTTCCGAATTTAGGAGAAAGAAGCCGTCAGGCCGGCGGAACGCTCAGCGGTGGTGAACAGCAAATGTTAACCATCGCCCGCACCTTGATGGGCAACCCCGAAATGATCATTTTGGATGAGCCCTCGGAGGGGCTGGCGCCGGTCATCGTCGAACAGCTGGCCCAAACCATTCAACGCCTGAAGACCGAAGGAGTTTCCATCTTACTGGCCGAGCAGAACCTTAATTTTGCCAAATACGTCTGCGACCGCGCATATATCATCTATCAAGGCAGTGTTTGCCATGAAAGCGCCATCGATAGCCTCCCCCAGGAGGAATATGAGAAGTATTGTGCGCTCTAGTTGCATAGGGTATAGCGCATGGCACGTCGTATCAGCAATTTGCTACTTTTCCCTCCATAGATCCCTCTGTCTTGTAAGACATGCTCACCTTTGATATTTATACCTATTACAAACTTCCAGTTTTGGTGACATTCTTAATGTATCGAAATTTTATCTAAAATTTTCGTAATCCGAGGAGACAGACTATGCTTAACCAAATTTTGCTTTATTCAGGTTCAGCGGTTATATCATTTTGGGGAGTTGCCCATCTCTTTCCAACGAGGTCTGTTGTTTCAGGATTTGGGGAGATATCCGTTGATAATAAACGAATTATTACCATGGAATGGATTGTCGAGGGTATAGCTCTTATTTTTATTGGATCAATTAATGCGATGGTGACCGCCATTGATCATTCAAGTTCAATCTCTTTGGTAGTGTACCTTAGTTCAGTCGTTGTTCTGATTGTTTTGGCCTTGGTTTCATTTTTCACGGGATTTAAAATCAGTTTTCTTCCATTCAAATTATGTCCTGTAATTTTTTTAACGTCTGCTGTCCTGATACTTCTTGGCGGCTTTTTTTAGCCATTTGGGGAAATCAGCTGCAATTTTATAAAATCCGCAAAATACCGTTAGTCTAATTGCTCTGTTTAGGAGATGAAAACATGGGGAATTTAGGGATCTTTTTTATTGGTTGTGGTCTCCTCTGGTGGCGTTCTCTTTATGCTAAAATAAATTTACCAAAAGAAAAAAATAAATAGCCTACCGAAAAAGCTGTAATCTATTCGTATATCTGTAACTGTAGTTTTTTTCAGTATTCTCAATATATCACTATTTGGAGTCACCTCAAGAACCTGACTAAAAATTAATTATTGTGTTGTCCAAATTTCGTTGGAGTTCAAAATACTAAATGTTAAGTTGCTGCTCATTGACCGATGAGAATAGAAAGGAATGATCAATGAAAATCTTTATCACAGGAGCAACAGGTTTCATTGGTACGCATTTAGTTAATCGACTTGCTCGTACTAAGCATAAAATTTGCTGTTTGGTTTTGGGAACCAATCAAGTTGACACCCTTAAAGAACTAGGGACTGAGCTCATTGAAGGAGATGTGACCAACAAGGCTTCAATCATTGAAGGCATGTCCGGTTGCGATTGGGTTGTTCATCTGGCCAACATCTATTCATTCTGGGAGCCCGATAAGCGATTATATAGTAAAGTAAACGTCGAAGGAACGCAGAACTTAATGGAATGCGCTTTAGAGACCGGAGTTAAAAAGGTGATACATATTGGTACATCACTCATCTACGGAAAACCTGCTGTTCATCCGTTCACAGAGGAAAGCGCTGTGGGTCCAATCCGTTTCAGCACGTATGCTCAAAGCAAATATGAAGGAGATTTAATTATATGGGAGATGCTCGAGAAGAAAGGTCTACCGGTAGTTGTAATCTATCCGGCCGGCGTGTTGGGCCCGGGCAATCCAAAAGCATCCGGTCTGTATATTCGGGACCTCATCCATCGCCGGCTGCCTGCTACGGTTTTTCATGATTCTACCCTAACTTGGGTACATGTACGCGATGTCGCAGAGGGCATCCTCAGAGCTCTAGAGAAAGATAATAACATCGGGGAAAAATATCTCCTGGGCACTGAGTCCTTGTCAATGCAACAGTTCAATGAATTGGTCCGAGATATCTCAGGTATTCCATTGCCAAGATTACGCATGCCGGATACCCTCGCGATGTTGACTGCTGCACTGTTAACCTGGATAGCCAACTTAACTAAAAAACCCCCAATGTGGGGCATGGCGGCAGATGCGATGAGAATGATAAAAGAAGGCATTCACTTTGATGGAAGCAAGGCAGAGCGGGAATTGGGCTTGACATATACGCCTATCCGTGAGGCCATAGAGGATGATGTTTCTTCATATAAAGTAGGAGGCTCTGTCTGACTGACCAAGTAACCGTTCGGTTTTTTGCAGGCTTATATGCTGAGATTGAGCATTATCCGAAGCATAGGAACTTGTCATGCAAAATAGGTTTTTAACAGCATTAAAATTTGTTGTATCTCCAATTAATCAAAGATTTTTTTAAGCCATAAAAACCTTGTGATATTTTTGCATATCTGCAAAATTGCGATATTTGGGTTTCTCTCAATATATCTGTACTTGTTAATTGAGGATTTATTAGCGTAGTCTTCGATTCCGCACTATTTTTTAGACCCCAAGATATAGTATCGATGTTCTTATTTGACTGGTGATTTTCTCTATGTGAAGTCATCAGAGATTTTTTAACCACAATTCTTCGCTGCAAAACCAAATTGAAGGAACTTGATATGAATCGGGAGTTAACTATTGTACAAGCTTTATTGTTAATCTTGATGTTCAACATTTCAGCATAGGTATAATATTGCTATCCAATTTCGTTTTATCACAGATCCTGATTGGGGTCGCCATTTGCGTTGACATTCTCTCTTTCCAGTTTAAAGAAAGAATAAACATATTGGCTTGTTTGGTTGTTTCTACAGTATTAATTTCAAGCCATTTCATGTTGTTGGAGGCCTGGACTGCTGCATTTTTGGGGCTACTCGCCGTAGCTCGTTATTCAAGTAGCATGTTTACAACATCGAGAAGAGTGATGTGGATCTTCCTTATTATCATATTTGCCATTTCAGTTTTTTCTTTCGAAGGACTGCTGTCTGTTCTGAGCTGTGTTGCAACCGTCTTTACAACAATAGCCGCTTTTAGTAAGGATGATAAACGTCTCAGACAATTGATGCTGATAGGCACCATGATCTGGATTGCACATAACTATCTCGCTGGCTCTCCAGGGGCTGTGCTCATGGAGGCTATTTTCACTGTTTCTAATCTTGTCGGCTATTTTCGCTACTACATCAGACCGAAATACAAATACTTCACTCATAGAAACTAAGACTTATCCTGTGAAGTTCCAGGTCGGTAGCGAAGATCATGGGTTAGTCCACATTTTTTATTTTAGATGGCTATATACCATATATGGGGATTGGTCCATTTTTGAAGAAACTGGAGACTTCTGGCATAAGTCTTTCGTCCAGTAGTGGTGATATCTTCGACATATCGGTACTTTTGAACCCTTCCAAAAAGCTGTGATATTTGCGTCATTTCACAACATATCACCTGATTATTTTATGACCTATCCACGTTTTGATGACTGAAATTTTAAACCTTGGGCATCACGAATAGCTTTTTCAAAATTAAATCAAAATTTGTTTTTAACGGTTGTAAAAAATATGAAATGGTTTGGTTGGAAAAATTTATACAGATTTTTGCTTTGTATGAGCATCTTTGTCGCCTGTGTCCACCCGGGTTCGCAGTCTCCTCCGGAAACTGGATTTTACCGCGAAAAATTTTCGAAAAAGATGGATATTGGTGAGGTTGATATGCTGTGGAGTGTAGTAGCACCCGAAGGGGACTACTTCTATCTGGGCGGCACCATTGAAAGGCAGTATAAGAATGAGCCGAGTTCACTGGTATTTCACAAGGTGACAAAAGTGGATGGTCGCATCGTAATGACGAAAGAAGAA
>JASFIX010000033.1:0-14586 GCA_050122435.1 Desulfobacterales bacterium | reverse complement strand
AAAAGCGTCGATCAGATGTTAACAGCATCGCGCTAGATAGTTCGCGATTTATCAGAAAAACAGGTTGGCGACCGGAAATGACCTTGGAAAAGGGAATTTTGCTGACATGGCAATGGATACAGCGCCAATGAACTCCTTGGAACATCCGATTTGCTCGGTCTGTATAGCGAACTACAATGGTATCGATTTTATCGGAGCAGCTGTGCAATCTGTGTTGGCCCAGGATTGTAACTTTCCGGTAGAAATTATCATCCATGATGATGCGTCAACCGATGGGTCTGCTGACTACATCAGAGAAAAATTCCCTCAGGTAAACCTAATCACCAGTGACTGCAATGTCGGCTTTTGCACCAGTAACAATCGGATGGTTGCGCAAGCAAATGGAGAATATATACTGTTGCTTAACAATGATGCCAAATTGTTTCCAAACGCTTTGAGTGTGTTATATGATCATACACTGAAAAGGCGGAATATAGCCGGCATCATGGGGCTGCCGCAGTACAACGCCATCACGAAAGATCTGATTGATTTCGGAAGCCTATTGGACCCGTTTCTCAACACGATACCCAATCTGAATTCGAAAAGATCAGACGTGGGAATGATTATTGGTGCCTGCCTGTGGTTACCCAAACAGCTATGGATAAAGCTCGGTGGTTTCCCGGAATATTTTCAATCCATGGGAGAAGATATCTATCTTTGCTGCCTGGCACGGCTTTGGGGGTACGAAGTGGAAGTAATACCAAGCTCCGGCTTTTGGCACCAAGTTGGCAGCAGTTTCGGCGGTGGGAAAATTGTAAGGAACAGACTTGCCACAAGCAAAAAAAGACGGCCGTTAAGTGAACGAAACAAAAGTTATGCAATGGTATTGACCTATCCCCCGCTGGTATTTTGTCTTACTTTCCCATTGCACATTTTACTGCTGATCTTTGAAGGAATTGCACTGTCGGCTATTAAAAGGGACCTGAGCCTGTGGCGGCTGATTTACTGGCATTCCATCAAGTCACAATGGCGCAACAGACACTTGCTGCACCGCATGCGCAAGCATATTCAAAGTCGCCGGCGCATTTCGGAGAGCAAATTTTTAACTCCTTTCGTCTTTATCCATCAAAAACTATGGATGCTTATTAAACACGGATTTCCTGAAATCCGATAGCCGTGCTTCAAGATGCCGGCGTCCTATGTACTTGGTCAAAACTCAATTCTCTTACGATTCGGTGGGCGTGGTTTTCCTGTTTGATTTTTTTAAGGAAATTTTGCGTTCGCGCCGTTCAAATCTCAATTGACATATCTGCTCGGATATCAGGCTCATCATAAAAATGAGGATTGAAGATACGTACAGCAAAGCGCTCATATTCGTAAAACGCCCTTCGGTGATGAACGAATAGAAATATCGGAGGCTACCCAGCAAAAACATGATAAAACTGACCGGCAAAAAAACCCGCATGGGTGAATATAGGGTGCAGATCCGGATGATCATCATGAAAAAGCGGGTACCGTCTTGAAAGACCTTAATATTACTAGAGCCTTTACGACGCGGGCGGGCGGTGATGGGAACATACCTTATACTCCTTCCGGTGCGTAACACACCGAGGGTGATCGTGGTTGGATAAGAATATGTATTGGGAAGCAAATAGACAAAACTACGCGCCACATCCGCCTTGACCGCCCGGAATCCGGACGTCAGATCCTGAATGGGAAACTTGGACACATAGGAGCCGAGCCAGTTGTAAATTTTATTACCAATACTGCGTGCTATTGAGGCTTGACTGCCTTTTCCGCGGGCTCCGACGACCATATCGAACTCGGGCAAATATGCCAGCATCCTGCCAATGTCTTCTGGATCGTGCTGGCCGTCAGCGTCCATGAATACCAGAATATCACCGGTCGCAGCGCGGATTCCACTTTTAATGGCAGCCCCGTTGCCGATATTATATGGATGACGATAAACCAGTGCCCCCGCATCGGCTGCCATTGTGGCAGTGTTATCAGCAGACCCGTCGTCAATGACCATAATTTCAAAATCCGGATATCGCTGGTGAATACGCTGAACCAGATCTGCAATCGTCTCGGATTCATTGAAGGCTGGAATTACAACTGAAACTTTGGCTTCTGTCATTTTATGTGAGATAGTTTGGGTTGATGATGTCGATGATAGCATTGACAAAATGACTGTGTCAGGCGGTTGATCCGGTTTGGATGTCTCTAATGATATTATAAATTCAGGGAATTTACAAGCGTCGACAAACGAACGATAGAACCCAAACCGCAACTGAAACGTATCATCAAACGGCTTGTTTATTCATGATTTCAGTCCACCTGAATCTGCTGAGCTTAGCATGAAATTTCAAATTGTTTTTAATGCGAATAGCCCATATCCGTTTTTGGAAAAAATCGGCTCAAGATAGGCTACAAAAAACGCTTGAAGCATTTCTTTTTTGGCTGCACCCAATTGCTTTTCCGCCCACCAATTGAACAAATCGAATCGAACAATGACATGGGTATACCCATTTTCCTTCAGGTCCATAAAAAGGACTTGCGGTGAATCAGTTTGATGAACGCTTTCCTGAAAAGCGCTCACACCAAAAATCAATTCCCGGTCACTGTAGTAACGGCGATTGCCTAGATAAAGACCCATTATTTTTGAACTGTCCGGCAGATGGCGATTGGCATATTGATAGACTGCGTATTCAGGACGATATTTTTCGATATAGGCATCGCGATCGAGTTGCCCGCTGATATAACTGAACGGCTGAACATAATTGAATTGCTGAACAATATACGCACCGTTGTATGCGAATAAAGCAATCCCGAAAACTACGATACACGTTTTTAAAAATCCCTTCGGCAGGTGCTTTGTAAAGACGCAAACCAGATTGTGAAAGCCAAATGCCGACAGAATGACCAGCGGCGGAAGAATCGGGGCGATATAACGAATGCGTATACTGGTCGTGCAAAATGTATACAAAACAAAAAGAATCGCAAAGAAAAGAAAGATCCTTTTTTCAATTCGTAACGCCGATGATTGACCCGCATTTTGAAAAAAAGCAAATAAAGGCAACAACAGCAAAAACGGCGTCAGCTTGCCATCAAAATGTTTGGGGCTGTTATCCCTGCCCTGAAAAAAAATTCTAACCGGAATGAGAGCAATTTCCCACCACGATTCGCCATAAATTACGTTACGCGTAGCAAATGAGCCCCAGGGTTTCGGTTTTGCTTCCGATGTTAACTGAGAACCCGAATCAGAACCAAGGATTTGCGGATCCATTTGTGAATCATTAGACAGCGGTATGTTGCGGTTAAATATCTGGTCGTAAAGCGGATAAATTGGATTTGACATCCAGATATAATTACGAATCATCCAGGGCGAAAAAACCAATAAGGCGATAAACACAAAAATGACAGCCGATCCCACTGCCTTAAACTGAATTCTGCCAGGAGATACATTCTGCGTTAAATCTTTCGTATGGGAACTGGTCTTGGAAATACGGATATAAACAAAAGGAATAAATAAGGTTAAAATGAGCAATACGACCAAACCATTGTACTTGGTTCCCAGGGCCAAACCGCAACAAACCGCAGATAGAATTAAGAACTTCAGCTCAAAGCGCTTCTGAATCCATTTAAGCAGGCTCATAAGGGCGGCTGTCGAAAAAAAGATCAGTCCCAGATCGACATAAACCGTGATGGAAAGTTTAACGATGATCGGCAGGGAAAGAAAAAAGATCGCCCCGAAAATGGCCCACACGGTGCCCAGCCTTTTTTTCAAATAACCATAGATCAGCCATGCAGTTAGGAGAGCAAATGAAAAATGGATCAATTTAGGAACAATGTCATTTCCAAAATAAAGCGGAATGATATATAAAAAGTCCAGGTTCATCGGGTAATAAGAAAACAATACCGATGGTATTTCGGTTATGCCGCCATGTTGCAAGTATAACTTGGGAACGGCCAGGTGGTGGGTTAGCGCATCACGGCTGACGGGCGGCACCCATGAAAGAATAAGGATGCCGATTATGAGGAGCGCTAAAATTCCCGTGAGCAGAAAATGCACGACGGAGCGCTTTTTTACTGAGAGCTTGTCTTTGTCTGGGCCGTTGGTTGTCTTCATGAAATAGGCTGAAGGCGTTGTAAATTCGATAATTTTATTTATTTAAGAGGCTGGAGCGTTTTTCCGATTGAGCCGCTTTGCAAATAATCACTCAAGGCCCTTTTTGATGATCTCCGGCGGAATGTGGCCCAGGTAGACCTCACCACCGATCACAAAAGCCGGCGTGCCCGTAATTTTTAGCTTGTTGCCCTTCCAGATGTCCCGCCGGAGTTCTGTTTGCGTTTTGGGGTCGTTCATCGTTTGTTTTAGGGCCTCAACGTTGAGGTTTGTTTTTTCTGCCAGCTCTCTTAAATCGATAACTTCCGTCTTTCCCGCGACCCCGAACAGATAATCGTTGACCGGCCAGAAATTGTTCATTCGCATGGCTGATATCGCGATTAACGCCATGATCCCGGATCCCTCATGGAATGGCTCTTTGACGATCGGATTGATGGTATGGTCCATGGGATAATGACGATGGATCAGGCGCAGTTTATCAGCGTGTTCGGTAACGAGCTGGCGCAGGAAAAAATGCATTTTTTTGCATTGGAAGCACTGGTAATCGGCAAATTCCATTATTTCAAGCGCAGGCGATTCAGCCCCTATGTACGGATGCCCTGACTCGGTCATTCCGCTGGGAATCTGATCTGACAGCGACGGCGCCTGAAAATGCCAGTAAACTGGATAGAAGATCCAGATCCCGATGACGGCAACGATAAAAAGTGAAAGCGCCGCCGTATTCCGGGTTCTGTTTTTCCACAGAAAACGAATATCTTCTTTGGTGTCCCTTACCAGAACCGCAGTTGAAAATCGTTTTCGAACGATCCAGGCATAAAATAGCAACAATAGGTTAACCGCATGCAAGACAATGCACATAATGCAATAGCTGTCGATTATGAAGGTGGAGATCAACGCCAGAATGACACTGTAACCGGTAAAAATCAGGGATACCCAGAAAACAAGTGCCCACATTCGTTGTTTGCCGGCACTTTTACTTCCCGCCAAGAGTAAACACAGCAAAAGAAGACCATACCCGATGACACCCCAAACCGGTACGGGCAAATTTAAAAATATGGAATAAGAGCTCTGGGAGACGGTATCGCAATTGATGGCCCGGGATATGGCGCAAAAGCTTTTATAATCCAACTGGGTATAAACCCGATAGTGCGATACCGAAAGGTAAATGGCAACCACTAGACCGATCAACGTTATGAGGATCACGGTCCCCAAATATATGCTGAACGGCAACGGCTGAATGTCTTTTGATTTGGCTTTAGCGGTTTTCATTTTTAGATGGCCTGTTAGCTCTCTTGGGAAAGATGATCGTTACGAGATGCCATTATCTTCAGTCGATCACATTTAGCGCTCAAAAAGCAGTCATAAAAGCCTATATAACGATAGATAAAAAAGGCATTTCACTGTTTGTTATTTTCGGCGGAAGCGGCAGCGTCCATTTTTGCTTTTGAAGCGCTGGCCAGGTTATTTTGAGCGTCGCTAAAATCGGGATCGAGGCGTACGGCCTCCTCAAACAAAACGATTGCGCGATCGAAATTGCCCGTTTTAAAAAAAGCAGCACCCATATTATTGTATGCGGGCGCATACGCACGGTTAATCTCGATTGCCAGGGCGTAGTGCTGCATGGCCTGCTTTAGTTGGCCCTGGTTCAGATAGATATTGCCCAGATTATTGTGCGCTTCAGCAGATGCGGGATTGATGCGCAGGGCTTCGGTGTAATGCGCGATGGCATCGGGGATTTTCCCGATTTTTGCCAATGCAATACCCAGATGAATATGGGCATTTTCAAAGTCTGAGTCGAATTCCAAGGCTTTGTTGTAATGCTCCATTGCTTCATCTACTCTTCGGAGTCGATACAGCTCAATACCCAGGTTGGTATGCACAGAGGGATCTTCAGGCGCGATGCCCAGGGCTTCCCGGTAATGTTTGATGGCCTCATCAACGTGCCCTCTTTCGGCCAGAGCGATTCCGAGGTTGTAATACGGCCGGGCTTTACGGGGCGATTTTGCAATACAATCCCTTAAAAGCGTCACCTCGTCCTGCCAAACCCGGTTGCGGTCAAACGTTCCCCAGGCACCGGCCAGCACAACCAGCCCCAGCAGCGCCGCCTGCAGCCACCGGTGCCGGACATACCGGCAAAATAGCATCACGGCCGCCAGAATCATAAACATCGACGGCATATACAGACGGTGTTCGAACACCAGCTCAAGGCCGATCACCGATGACTCGATGACTAAATTGCCCAGAAACCACAACAGACAAAACGACAGGACCCGCTGCCGGGGCGCCAGGGCAATCGCCAGGACCAGCAACCCCACAAGCACCCCTGCTGACATCACAGTGGTCACCGGATCAAACAACGTATGGGAAAGCGCAAAATCATGCTCCAGATTCAAGCGCGACGGATGCGGCCATAGCAACAAGCTCAGATAAAAAATCACCACCCGAAATTCGGTCAGCACCCGCTGCAGGGGCGTAAAATCCCGCGTTGCATATGTATCTATAATTCTATCGAAGGGATGGCTCCCTAAATAGATAAAAAGAATTAAAAAAAGCAACAGCAAAATGGGCACACAATAGATCAAATTGCGTTTTAACCACGATCTGTTCAGGTCCTGGAAAAAATACCATTCATACAGAAGAATGAAAAACGGCAGGGTCGAAGCGATCTCCTTGGAGCCCAGGGCCAGCAGTCCGCCAAACAGGCTGCCAGCAAACCACATATAAGGCTGAGCTGCTGAACGCCCTGACCCGTCGGTGCCTCGCTTTTGAGAAATGCGGCCGCGGGCATACAGTAAAAGGCTGAGCACAAAAAACATTGCCGCCATGCTGTTCATGCGCTGCACGATGTAGGTCACCGACTGGGTCTGAACCGGGTGCACCAGCCACAGGGCCACAGCCCAAAAAGATACCCAGCTAAAAAAATCCAGAGATTGCCACCCGGACGCCGGCACCGAAACGGCAGCTGCCGGTTTTGCACTGCAGGCATCGCAGGTTGTCTCCAATGATAACAGTAGAGTTGTTTTCACCAGCAGAAACAGCAACAGACCCGTTACCAGATGAATCCCGATGTTGACCAGATGATAACCGAAGACATCGTAGCCACCGAGATAATAGTTGAGCCCGAAACTGATGTAGGCAACCGGTCGGCTTGGCATCGGGCTTTCAAATCCGGCCCTTTTTATACCCTCTACAGAAAATGGAGAGTGCTTGATGTGGAAATTATGCTTAATATTGGGGCCATCATCTAAGACAAATGGAACACCCACCGTATGGGCGTAAATCGCCACAACCAGGAGCCCCAGTATCAAAAGCAACCAAAACTGCTGTTTTCGGGTTGGTGCGGTCATCAGCATTATGGCTCTAAAGCGTAAGTGTTCATGTCCGGAATCTGCAGCAGATTTAATGTTAGGCGGTTATCTGGAAAACTCCAGTGGGATACATCTGATATGTATCTCACCACGAAGAACACGAACCCGCCCGCCTCGCCTGCCCTCGGCCATGAGCTCGGGCCGAATGGAGCGTCCCACGTCCGCCATGCGAGCAAGGCGAGGCGGGCGGGTCGCGATGGCGGGCGTGGGATGCACAAAGGGAAAACACATAATTTTACTTTTATCCTTTCGTGTCCTATGTGGTTATGGTTGCCTCACTTGACCTTTCTGCGTAACCATATAATATTCATACCTGGATTTTGCACGAGACTTAGCATTAATTTTCATGCAAGATTCAGGTAATATTGTATTGCGAAAAGCATATAATCGCAAGCTCGGGTTGGTTCAATTAATTCAGGAAGCAAAGAAGGTGGCGTCAATATGTGATTTCAATGTTATGAAAATGGTTGCCGACGATAAAAAACCAGGGGAAGAGAGGGTCCCCTCTCTTCCCCTGAAATTGCGGTATTAATATTCGGATTTACCCGACGATTACATCGTTTTTGAGACGGTGTTGAATCTGGGGCATCGGGTGGAAACATCCGTAACCGTTACTGTGATAGCATTTGCAGCGCCTGTGATCGTATAGGTATTACCATTTGATAAATCCGTACCACTTACCGGCATCCCCGCACTGGTCGCTGAAACCGACATGTTGTCCGGATCAGCGAAATAGTCTGCAATGGCGCCCATAACCGAATCCACATCGGTTTCGGCCGAGCTGCAATACGCCTTGTCACGGTAGCTGATAAAGTTCGGAATTGCGATGGCCGCCAGGATGCCGATGATGGCGATAACGATCATCAGCTCGATCAGTGTAAAACCCTTAGAATTGTTTCCTCTTAGTTTTTGTAACATGTTTTAGCCTCCCTTGGTTTAATGATTTAAATAAATTCTGGTTTTCATTTTTATATAGACTCTAATCGTTTCGATTGCCTTACCCGTAAATCCCTTTTCCACCCCCCTTGTTAGATGATCAATGAATGTTGCTGTATACCCAAAGCAAATCCTGTGCCACAGTTCATAATATTTTTATTAAGTATATATATATATATGAATTTATTTAGTATATTTTTTATTTCATCAAATTCAGCCATGAGCGCCAGCTGTCAATTTTTGCGCATTTACCATAATAGGGCGAACCTCTGACAAAATTTGTCAGCTGCATTCTGGTTTCAACCCTCGAATTGAATGCATCTGTAATGAACATATCGGTCAAATTTTAATTTTCTATAGGAATATTTAGGCCTTACGTGGAAAGTGGTGGTTTCTCAGGGCATTCTATATCAAAGGTGAATTAATTATCGATCCCTAACTTATCGAGGCGATACCGCAGGGAGCGAAAACTAATGCCCAGCAGCTCAGAGGCTTTGTTTTTATTTCCGTTACTGCAATCCAGCGCCTTTTTCAAATACTCGCGCTCGATTTCCTCTAAAATCGAATCCAGTGCCACTCCGCGGGATACCTCATCAAGGTCAAAGCGACGGTCTTTGAAGCCTTCTATCCAACGACGCTTATGCAGGGAAAGCGCCAGGCTATCGGGCAGGATGATATTGGTGGTGGAAAGAGCCACACTGCGCTCCAGTAGATTCTCAAGCTCGCGGATATTACCCGGAAAATCATATTTCTTCAATAAATCAATCGCATATGATGAAAACTTTGTAATTTCTTTTTCCATCTCCTTCGAATATTTTTCGAGAAAATGCTGGGCCAGAGCCCGCAGATCGGCTTTTCTTTCTCTGAGAGGCGGCACTTTGATTTCAATGACATTCAACCGGTAAAACAGATCTTCCCGAAAATTGCCGCCGATAACTTCTTCTTCCAGGCTTTTATTGGTGGCGGATATAATTCGGATATCAACCGAAATGTCATCGTTGCCGCCTACGGGCTTAAAGACCTTTTCCTGAACCGCACGCAGCAATTTTACCTGAATCGGCAGACTCAACTCACCGATTTCATCCAAGAAAACGGTGCCTTTGTGCGCAATCTCGAAGAGCCCTTTTTTATCCTGGGTGGCACCGGTAAAGGCCCCTTTTTTATGCCCAAACAACTCACTTTCCATCAGGGTCTCCGGAATGCCGCCACAGTTAATCACCATGAAGGGCTGACTGCTGCGTTCACTTTCCTGGTGAATGGCTTTGGCAATAACCTCTTTGCCGGTGCCGCTTTCGCCGGTAATCAGAACGTTGGTTTTCGTCTTGGCCACCTGCAGGATCAATTTATAGATATGCCGCATGGCGGGACTGTTGCCCACAATCATGCCAAAATGGAGGTTTTTTTTCAGTTCGTCATCAATCTGCTTTTTTTCATGTTCGATCGACCCTAACTCAAGCGCCTTGGCAACCGTAGCCAGCAGTTCATCCTTATCAAATGGCTTGGGAACATAATCATAAGCGCCCTCATTCATGGCCTCTACGGCGGTTTCGGTGGTGGTATAAGCCGATATCAGAATCACCACATTGTCCGGATTATTCTTTTTAGCGGCCCGCAAAACATCCAGACCGGTAATATCGCCCAGGCGAATATCACACAGCAAAAGATCGAAATGATTTTTTTCCAGCACGCTGATCGCTTCCCGTCCGGTTTCGGCACAGGTGACGGCGTAGCCTTCGTTGGTCAACATGTATTCAAGCAACTCACGCATGCTGAGTTCGTCATCGACAACTAAAATTTTAGGAGCGCTTTGGGCCATGATATTTTCCCCAGATCAATCGGATATACAGTATAATCGGTCAATTCTCTATGAATCTTTATATTCTTTTAAATCATGATAGACGACCCGGCCGCCAACCATTGTGAGGACGGGCCTGCCGGTTAGCCGCCATCCGTCAAAAGGACAGTTGCGGCTCAGGGATTGAAAGCGGACCGCATCAACTTTATAGACGACATCCGGATCGATAATCGTAATGTCAGCGGTGCCACCGGGCTGCAGACCGCATTCGAGTCCTAAGATACGGGCCGGATGGGTGGACATCTTGGCAATCAATTCGGTGAGGGAGATCACACCATCCTGTACTAGCGTTAAGCTCAGAGAAACGGCGGTTTCCAGGCCGATAATCCCGTTGGCGGCAGTTTCGAAGGCAACTGCCTTTTCGCGTTCTGAATGCGGGGCATGATCGGTTGCGATTACATCAATAGTGCCGTCCGCCAGGCCCTGCCGGATGGCCGCACGGTCTTTTTCAGAGCGCAGTGGTGGATTCATTTTGGCATGGGTGCCCCATTCTCTCACAGCCGCATCGGTTAATAAAAAATAATGTGGCGCTGTTTCAGCTGTTACCGCTAAACCCTCGGATTTGGCCTGCCGTATAGCAACAACCGATTCAGCGGTGCTCACATGCGCAATATGCACCGGGGCTCCGGTGGCTTTGCTCAAAGCAATATCGCGTTTGACCATTACGCTCTCACTGGCGTTGGATATGCCGGCCAGATCCAGTTCGGCCGCCACCGGGCCTGCATTCATGACACCGCTGGCCGCCAGGTTCAGATCTTCACAATGGGAAATCACCGCTAATTTGAGCCTGGAGGCGGCCGTCAGCGCATCTCGCATCAGGCGATCGTCCATAACCGGATTGCCGTCATCTGAAACCGCAACAACCCCGCAGGCTTTTAACTGCTCAAAGTCACCTATTTCGCGGCCGGCCAAACCCACGCTGATGGCACCGACCGGATAAACGCGCGCCTTCTTGGCACGGGCAGCTTTGCTTATAATAAATTCCGTTACGTCACTATTATCATTAACTGGATCGGTGTTCGGCATGCAGCAGACGGCGCTAAACCCGCCCCAGGCAGCCGCCCGGGCACCGGTCTCTATGGTTTCTTTGTGTTCATGACCGGGCTCTCTGAGATGAACGTGCATGTCGATCAAACCCGGACAGACAATTTTTCCGGTAGCATCGATCGTTTGCGATGAAGCTTCGGTGGCCCGCGATTCAGTCTTTGGCGTAACCGTACGCCCCGGAGCAATGATCTCCACAATTTGATCATCCTGAACGATGATATCGGCAATCGTGTCCAGGCGCCCGGGGTCAATCACGCGGCCGCCCTGAATTTTGGTTAACATTGGGCAGATTCCCGTTCGTTTTGTCAAGGCCTGAATGTTGTACGAAATGAGCAGGCGTCTACTTCAAAAGATCTCCGAGTCGACTCCAGCGGACACCAAAATTTTCTTTATCCCATGACCAGTAAATCATAAAAGCCTTGCCGTTGAGAGCTTTATAGCCCACAAAGCCCCAGAAGCGACTGTCAAAGCTTTCATCCCGATTATCCCCCATGACAAAAAGAGAGCGTTCCGGAACAGTGACCGGTCCATAATTATCCCGCGGCCGCACATGGGCCGGTAAAATGCGCGCGTCGGTGTAAACGCCGTATTCATGATTGACCTGTTGGCCATTCACATACAGCTGTTTGTCGCGAATCTCGATCACATCTCCAGGAATGCCCACGACACGCTTGATGAAATCCTTATTGGGATCTACCGGGTATTTGAAAACAACAATATCGCCGCGCTGGGGGTTTTTAATCGGAATAATGGTTTTACGCAAATAGGGAATTTTTATGCCGTAGACAAATTTATTGACCAGGATGTGATCTCCAATTTGCAAGGTTTGTTTCATGGAGCCGGAGGGAATTTTAAATGCTTGAACCACAAACGTGCGAATAAACAACGCTATGACAACGGCTACCAAAATGGCCTCAATATTTTCGCGCCAAACGCCTTTGCGGCGATATTCGTCAGTGGTTTCAGCTATTTGTTCTGATTTCAATTTTCTTGTCTTGCCTTTCTAATTATTTACTTTGATTTTATTTTATATACTTCTATATTCTATACTAATATAAACAGTATATCAGTTTTTATGCAAGCAGCAGTCTCTGACGGATCTCAAGGTACGGCGTCAATGCCGAACATAAAAATGATGAGTCGCAAAACCAGGTTGGCGTAAATTCCGGCAACTACATCATCAACGACGACCCCGCTGCCGCCCCTGATTTTTGTTTCCAGCGACCGAATGGGAACCGGTTTTAGAATATCAAAGACTCTAAAAATGATAAACCCTAAAACTGCGATTTGCAGATTAAAGGGTATGCCCACGAAAGTGACTAAAAGCCCGGCGATTTCATCGATAACAATTTGAGCCGGATCCTTTTGGTTTAATATCTTTTCGGCAGCCGATGCCACCGCGACACTCAAACCGATAAACACGATGACACCAACAACAGACAGCCCGATATGAAAACGCGAGAGCAGATAACAGATCGGCAATCCGATTAAAGTCCCAAAAGTGCCGGGCGCAAAAGGCATATGCCCGATAAAAAAACCGGTTGCCAGAAATAAAACCACACGTTCGCGAAATTGCATGGTCCCGTGTCTATAATCCGATCTCCTGTTTGTCAAGCATCAAGCTCTCGCAAGTTTGGATATTCTTTTTGGCTGCTATCCACTTTCGGCTGCTTCTTTGGCAATGGTCTCATAGACCAAGCGAAGCGGTAAATTCCGCTTGAGCGCGATCACCCGGCAGACATCATATTCCGGGACCAGACGCTCGCTGCCGTCCAACTCCTTGACCCGTTTGACCTGGACTTCGCCGAATGACGTCTGAATGGTCACCTGCTCTCTGACAAGCCGTTTTCGCGCCGTTTTATAATACCGAACGCCTATGGTAGTGGTTTCCGAAAGGAGCCGATGAACAAGCCGATCCAGGCACGCTTCTTCACACAGCACCTGTACCAGCGTTGCCGGTCTATTCTTTTTCATGTGTACCGGCAACCAGTAAACATCAAGTGCACCATCGTCAAATAGACGCTCCATGACAAAGCCGAAAAACTCCGGATTCATGTCATCGATACAGGTTTCCACCACCATAATTTGGTCGCTGGGTAATCCAGCAGTCCAATCTAAAAGCGTGCCCACCATAATGCGCAACAGATTGGGTCTGTCAGGCAATTCCCTTTGACCGGCGCCGTACCCTGTTTTTCGGACCTGCATATCCGGCATCCGACTATAATGTTGCGCCAAAGACGTAATGATCGCGGCCCCGGTCGGGGTAACCAACTCGCTTTTCACGTCCGTGCCGTAAACCGGGATATCCTTTAATATCTCAACAGTTGCGGGTGACGGAACCGGAAGTCTACCGTGCTGGCAATCAACAAATCCGGAACCTAAAGGTAATGGGGAAGATATGACCTCGGTGATTCCCAGTTTTTCCAAACAAAGGGCTGTGCCGACAATATCGACAATGGCATCAACGCCCCCTACTTCGTGGAAATGCACCGCTTCCAGGGAGCAGCCATGAATATCGGCTTCGGCCCGGGCCAATCGCTCGAATGCGGTCAAACTTGTCGCTTTAACCCCATCTGACAGGACACAGTCTTCCAGTAACAATTTAATATATTTGTAATTTCTAGGGTCACTGGCTTCCTGGATGTCAACGCTGACGCTGGTGGTGCGGATTCCGTTCCGCATCACAGGTGTTGCCTTCAGCTGATATCCGGTTATTGGCAAGCGCGACAGCTCATTTTGCAGCCAGTCAACTGGAGCGCCGAGGTCAATCAAAGCGGCCAGCGTCATGTCCCCGCTGATGCCCGAAAAGCAGTCAAAATAAGCTATCATAAATCGAGTCACTTCCTTGGAACAAAGCGTTTATGAATAAACGGTATACGTTACAGACCAGACTTAAATATTGACAAAAAAAACAATGATTATAATATAGTAGAATGTCTAAAATGCCTAAAGTTCAAAATGCCTAAAGTTAAGGTGTTTTCCTTTTCCTGGGTTCCTCAATTTTAGATCATTTTAGCTCATTTTAAATTTGCAGCAGTAAGTAAAAGTGTTATTTATTGAAAAAGTTTCGCCCAGATAAAGGCCAAACTTATTTTCAGATTTTCGGAAGTGCGCAGCTGTCTGGTGAAGCTCCCGGACTTCAAATCCGGTGTGGGGCGCTAAAACCGTCCCGGGTGGGTTCGATTCCCATGCACTTCCGCCAACATTTCAAATAATATCAAATACTTATTTTCTTATAAAACCTCAAAATACTACTACAAAACTACTACAAAAAC